>NZ_JBHWJJ010000006.1:0-12502 GCF_042732005.1 Streptomyces sp. NPDC059851
CCGCCGGACGGCCCTCCTCGCGCGCGGGGGCGGCCGCGGGGCACGGGCCGGGGGTTGCTTCGCCGTCGCGCGGGCGCGGGACGTCCGGGCCGCGGCCGGCGGAGTCCGCGTGCGCCCGTACGGGGTCGGCGCCGGGGCCGGCCGCGCCGCGTACGCCCTCGGCGGCCGGGGCGGGAGCCTTCCCGTGGCCCAGCTCGTCCGCGCACCCGTCGGAGACCGCGGCACGGGCGCGACCGTCTGCGGCCCCGGCGGAGGCGGAGGAGGGCAGGCCGGGGCCGCCCTGGGCCGGTGCCGCGGCGGCCGCGGCAGGCTGCGGGCCCTCCTGCGAGGTGGGGTACTCCGTCACGCGTGGCATTCCGTCCGTTTGCGCTCGATGTGCGCTGCACTCAACTCGGTCAGTCGCGGTATACCCGCTCAGCGGCGGGGACACCATCGCCCCGCGGTTCCTCCCCACACTCCGTCCGGAGGGACGCCCGCCCCGGCTTCGTCGCGGGGACCCCCACCCGCACGTTACCCTCTCGCCCCGGCGTTGACCTCCAGTCAAGTTCCGCGTCCAGCACGACATTTACGGAAGTGCGGCAGGACGCTGCGCCCGCACGCGACCTTGCGGAGGGAGATATTACGGTTCAACCCCGGGGGCGCATCAAGGGTCTCATGAGGTCATATGCGCCGGAGTGCGGTCCCAGTCCTCGGGCAGGGTCGGCACGCCCCAGGCCGGATCGGGCCGCCAGTCCTCCCACCCGTCCGAGAACGGAGCCCCCCACGCCTTGACGACCTCCAGGGCGTCCTGGCCGGCCCGCTGCACCCGCAGCGCCTGTTCGGCGTCCATCAGCCCGGACCGCTGCGCCTGCGCGAACTCGTCCTCGTCGAGCCACTTCCACGTGCGGTCCGGGTAGACGGAGATGTCCAGGAAGTGGTCGACGGAGTCGACGCCGCCGGCCCAGCGCGACCGCGGCTCCTCAAGGTTGACGTACCAGTTCTTGAACCGCCAGCCGTGCTCCCAGAACAGCCACACCGACCAGGGGTCCCCGGGCCGGGCCAGCTTCAGCACGCCCGAGCCGAACCAGCGGGCGCGCGCGGTGGCGCGGGGCGCGGTGTAGCGGGTGGCGAGCGGCTCGCGGTGCACGGGGCTGCCGTCGGCGAGCACCGGCTTGACGCACTCGGTGCCGGGCGCCATCCACACCGCCAGCAGGTCGGCGGTGTCCTGCACCACGGTCACCGGGCGGCAGATGTGGACCGCGCCCGCCGGGCCCGGTGCGTGGTCGCGGTATCGCCAGAGGATCTGCTCCCCCGGCTGCCAGCGGTTTCCCTGTGCGTCGCCGCCCCCGCGGCCTCCGGTACCCGTCATGGGCAGATATTAGGGCTGGGTCCCCCGTGCCCGCTGCGGTGCAGGTCACGGCGGGGGTCCCCCCGGCGGAGCCGGGGGGAGCGTTCGCCAACGGGGAACGACCGGATCCGGCCCCCGTCCGGACCCGGTTTCAGGGGCGGGTCATCCGCAGGACGTCGAGGGCCTCGTCGAGCTGTTCCAGGGTCAGGTCGCCCCGGTCGACGTAACCGGCCTCCAGGACGACCTCCCTGATCGTCTTCCGCTCGGCCAGGGACCGCTTGGCGACCTTGGCGGCCTCCTCGTAGCCGATGTACCGGTTGAGCGGGGTCACCACGGAGGGCGAGGACTCGGCGTACTCCCTGGCCCGGGCCGCGTTGGCGGTGATCCCGTCGACGGTGCGGTCGGCCAGCAGGCGGCTCGCGGAGGACAACAGGCGGATCGATTCGAGCAGGTTCCGGGCCATCACGGGGAGCATCACGTTGAGCTCGAAGTTGCCCGCGGCGCCCGCCACTGCGACCGCGGTGTCGTTCCCGGCCACCTGGGCCGTGATCATCAGCACGGCCTCGGGAACGACCGGATTGACCTTCCCGGGCATGATGGAGGACCCCGGCTGGAGGTCCGGGAGATTGATTTCGGCCAATCCCGTGCGCGGCCCGGAGGCCATCCAGCGCAGGTCGTTGCAGATCTTGGTGAGCGAGACGGCGATGGTGCGGAGCATGCCCGAGGTTTCCACCAGCGCGTCCCGGGCGCCCTGGGCCTCGAAGTGGTTGCGGGCCTCGGTCAGCGGCAGCCCGGTCGCGGCGGCCACCTCGGCGATCACGTCGGCGGAGAAGCCCGCCGGGGTGTTGATCCCGGTGCCCACCGCGGTTCCGCCCAGGGGGAGTTCGGCCAGCCGGGGGAGGACCGCTTCGAGCCGTTCGATCCCGTAGCGGACCTGGGCGGCGTACCCGCCGAACTCCTGGCCCAGGGTGACCGGGGTGGCGTCCATCAAGTGGGTGCGGCCGGCCTTGACGACATCGGCGAAGGCTGCGGCCTTGCGCTCCAGGGCGAGTTCGAGGTGGCGCAGGGCGGGGACGAGGTCGTGGGTGACGGCGGCGGTCGCGGCGATGTGGATGGACGACGGGAACACGTCGTTGGAGCTCTGCGAGGCGTTGACGTGGTCGTTGGGGTGCACGTCGCGGCCGAGCCGTTCGGCGGCCAGGGTGGCGATCACCTCGTTGGTGTTCATGTTGGACGAGGTCCCGGACCCGGTCTGGAACACGTCCACGGGGAAGTGGTCGTCCCAGCGGCCCTCGGCCACCTCGGCGGCGGCCGAAACGATGGCCCCGGCGAGTTCGCCGTCGAGCACCCCCAGGTTCGCGTTGACCGTCGCGGCGGCGGCCTTGATCCGGGCGAGCGCCTCGATGTGGGCGCGCTCCAGGCGCTGCCCCGAGAGCGGGAAGTTCTCCACCGCGCGCTGGGTCTGGGCCCGCCATTTGGCGTGCGCGGGGACCTTCACCTCGCCCATCGAGTCGCGCTCGATGCGGTGCTGGCCGGCCGTCCGGTCGCCGGAGTCTTGCTGATCGTTGGTCATGTTCGTGGCCTCCTCGCAAAGATGAGCAATCGTCTTGTCAGGGCTGTTCCCCTCTCCCCTGCCGAGCGGTGAATACCGGCGGTCATACCGACCTTGGGGAGGCGTACATGACACGTGTAGGCAGGACACCCAGGCTCAGATGTACCGTCGCCGCCGGCGCGGCGTTCGCGGCGGCCCTCGGGGGCGCCACCGCCGTCACCCCCCTGGCCCACGCGGCGGCCCGCCGGTCGGCTCGGCGACTACGGCGGTCGGGTCGGCGACTACGGCGGTCGGGTCGGCTGGCGCGGCCGCTGCCCCGGCCGCCACGACCGGCACGTGCCTGACGCTCGGCGCGGCCGGGGACCCCCTCCGGCTCCAACCCTGCAACGGCTCCGCGAACCAGCGCTCCGCCTGACCGCCGCTCCCCGACCCGTACGACCCCCCCACCCGGCCGGACGACCGGGCCGGGTGTTCCCGCTGCGCCCTGTGGTCAGCCGCGCAGCGGCGGCAGCGGGGCGGAGGTCACCTTGAAGCCGCCCCCGGTCACCGTCGTGAACGGCGCCGGGGCCATGCAGGTGCCGACGCGGGCGAGGATCGGATCGCGACCCGGGTCCAGGTTGGCGGTGCCCCACGAGAAGCCCAGCCGATCGGGTGCGCCGTGCCGGCCGTCCTGCACGCTGATGCCGATCCGGTTGCCCACCGTACCGACGTTCGACTTCGTCACGATCGCCGTGAGGGTGGCCACGCCGTCGCCGGTCATCAGGCAGTCGACCTCGGCCTCCGACGTCCCCACACTGCCGTCGTCCGACCGCTCGTGGTGGACGGTGACCTTCCCCTTGGCGTCCACCGGCATCCCCGCCTGCGGCTTTCCCTCGACCGTGAAGGGCCGGGTGTAGGGCGCCGCCTCGGCGTCCACGCTGAACCGGATCACGTCGTCCTCCGGCGCGTACGGGAACAGCACCTGCGCCGCCCCGTGCACGGCCGCGGTGCGCGGCGCGGAGGCCGGCGCGGGCGCGGCGATCGCCAGCGCGCCGACGGTGCCGAGCGCGGCGGCGAACAGGACCGTGTTGCGGATCTTCATCTGAACTCCCTCTACCAGGTGCCCCGTTGGGCTACGGGGCAAGCCTGGCCGGGGCCCCGGCCGTCAGCCATCTGCCGATCTGCCGGACTTCGGCAGCGGCCGTATGCCGATCGGCAGAGCACGGGGGAGGAGGCTCAGCGGGCGTTGATGTACTCACGCACCTCGCGCGGACGGTTGGTGATGATCGTCTCCACCCCGAGCCGCAGGCACAGCTCGACGTCCTCGAACTCGTCCACGGTCCACACCCGCACCCGCAGCCCCTTGGCCTTCAACCGCGCCACCAGCCCCGGATCCCGCCGCACCAGGTCGATCCCCGGCCCGGCATGCCCGGCGAACGGCGGCCGCGGCGGCCGTACGGCCCGCTCGATGAGGTAGACGGCCGGCAGCCCGGGCGCGAGCCGGTTCATCCTCACCAGCGCGTTCCGCGAGAAGCTCATCACCTCGACGCGCCCGTCGGCGCCGTCGGCGAGCCCGTGGTCCTTCAGCACCCGCACGAGCTCGGCCTCCAGCCGGCCGCCGGCCCGGGTGGGGTGCTTGGTCTCGACGGCCAGCCCGACGGGCCGGTCCGCGGCCAGCGCCTCCTTGAGCAGGTCCTCGAAGAGCAGCACCTGCGCGCCCCGGTGGTCCTCGCCCTTCCAGCCGCCGAAGTCGAGCGCGGAGAGCTGCTCGTACGTCATCGCCGAGACGACCCCGCGCCCGTCCGAGGTGCGCTCGACCCGCCGGTCGTGCACGCACACCAGCCGCCCGTCGGCGGTCAGCCGCACATCGCACTCCAGCGCGTCCGCGCCGTCGGCGATGGCCTGCCGGTAGGCGGCGATGGTGTGCTCGGGGTGCTCGTGCGAGGCCCCGCGGTGGGCGATGACCCGTACGTCTCGGGCGGTGGGGAGCAGCTGTGTCATGGGGGAGACGTTAACCGGCTGCGACGGAACCGCCGGTACCGCATCATCCACAGGTGGCCGAACACCTGATGACACTCCACTGCGGGCCCTGCCCCTCCTGCCGCCACGAGGCGTGGCAACTCATCGTGGACGGCCGCCTGCGCTGGGAGGAACAGCAGTACTGTCCCGTCTGCGAGGTGCAGGCTTGCGACTCGGGCTAAGGCCCGCCGCCGCCCTGGGTCCGGCAGCGGATCATCGCCGAGGAGGGCACGATCCGCGTCGCCGTGGGAGGCCCGGACGGGGCGCCGCTGAAGGCCGTACGCGAGGCGCTCGGCCTGACCCTGCGCGAACTGGCCGAAGCACGCCACCACGGCCTCAACGCGACCCGGGTCGAGGCCGAACTGCTGCGCACAGCGGCAACCGGGCCCCGGGTCTGAGCTGCCCGGACCATCTCGTGTTGTTGCCGTTGCCGTTGCCGCTCACGGTCAGGAGGGGGACCGCCTCGCCCCGGGTTGGCCGGGCGCAGGGCCAGCAGGGGTGGCGCGGCCCGTGGGCAGGGTCTTCGGGTGCTGATCCTGAGCTTCCTTCAGGAGTTGCGCGAACGGAGTTTGGGCCATGGAGCCACGCACGAGTGTCAGACCGTATCGATCATTGGCCTGCCGTTGCCTGCTGGGGGCAACGAGATTGAAGGGCTTCCTGTCGCCGGGCCTGGACACATCCACGTAGACAGCCGGCTTTGGGCGGTACAGCCACCAGACCGTCACACGCTCCCGGCCTCGGGTCACGTTCAGCAGCTCACTACTGTTGGAGATGTCGGCCTGGTACCTGAAGTACTCCCTCTCAATTGGCGGGGGCGCCATGGGATCGTCGTCCTTGCCTTCTTTCACGAGCTTCCCCCGCCACGCCCCGGACCGCTCGTAACCGTCAGCTATTTTCATTCTGTCCTGCCTGATCACCCAAGCCTCGACCTGGGCCGTGACTGCTTCATAGGTGAGCGCGTTGGGGTCTTTGATCTCAACGACCACATCCTCGGATATTTCCTCATCCGGGCCCAACTCCCGCCCCGGCGGCCTGATCAGTTCACCAGGCTTGAGCAATTTGTACTTGTCTTTCGGGTCGCTCGCGAGCTTGGCGTGGATCCAGAAGATGCTTCCGATGAGGTGGACCGGAACCTGGCCGGAGTTCTTGACGCGCAAGCGAACCCGCAGGTACATCTCATTTCTGTCAAAACTCGGCTTTCCGAGCTCAGCGGTAGCCTGCACCAACGGGCGCGATACAGAGGGAAGGTAGACCTGCGTGTACGCCAAGTTGGTGATGACGATGAGAGTGGAGCCAATCGCTCCGATCGCAATTCGCCCAGGATAGCGCAGTGTTCTCCACACCCGACGGCGGATCATGACGATCAGCGAGTACACGGAGCAGGCCATGATGGCTGTCCAGATCGGAAAGTACGGCGTGAACGTCCAGCCCCTGTGCTTGAAGTGCATCCAGAGCAACACCAAACCGACAAGGAGTTCGACCGCTGCCCCGATCAGAAGAGCAGGGCCTGAGGCCCTTACCTCCCGCTTTCGCCAATAGTCGAAAACAGCTGCGAAGGCGATCAATTCCACGAAAGCCATGACCAGGAAGATGAATCCGGTTACCCGGCCGGAGAAGCTGAGAGCGTCAAAGGTGTCATGAAAGCCGATCCAGCCGCAAACGGCGACCGTCAGCAGGAATCCAGCCGACATGATGGCAATTCGTCGTCCCGAGTTGAGGGCCGGCCAGACGGTGCTGTCCCCGCCGCGCCATTCGATGTGGAACTTGGGGCCCACGCCGGCACTGTTCAGAACTTTCTGCAGTTCGTTAGGGCCACGGACGCTGCCCTCGGTCTTGCCGTCGATCACAACTTTCCGCAAGCCGATGTCATCCGGTGGCCATACGACTACCGCGGGCTTGTTCTCCATGGCACCAGGCTGCGCCCGCACCTGCGCGAACGCCCCTGGAGCACGCTTCTCGGGAGCGCCACTCCTGTAGCGACGGGGAACACGGCCGTCACCTGAATGGAGTAACGGGGTGCGCACCTCGCCGCAGTTCGGCGCGAAGCTGGTAGGACCGTGTCCTCGACCTTGTCGGAGGTCCCCGATGCGTACACGAATTATCGGGTTCATCGCCGCGGTTGTGTTGGCCGCTCTCGGTACCGTGGCCCAATTCGCACAGGCTGCTGTGCCCGCCATCGACGGGCAGACGTGCATGGACGGCAAAGGAAGCGTGGAGTACGAGTCCACCACAGGCTCTTGGGTGTGCGTGGGGGGCTCTCACGACGGCAAAGCGATCGACTGAATCAGAACGCTACGGGTCGCGCGCCGGGTTGAGTCGTCTCGGAGCCGACCGGAGGCGCGAGCACGGAGCAAGCCGAGAGCCCCCGGCGGTGCCGGGGGCTCTCGACGTGGGGTGCTACTGGATCAGGCGAGGCCGGGGCCGCGGACCGGGATGTGGGTGAAGGTGGGCTCCGGGGCCGGGTTCTGGAAGAAGTCGTTGCCCTTGTCGTCGACGACGATGAACGCCGGGAAGTCCTCGACCTCGATCTTCCAGACCGCCTCCATGCCGAGCTCCTCGTACTCGACGACCTCGACCTTCTTGATGCAGTCCTGGGCGAGGCGGGCGGCGGGGCCGCCGATCGAGCCGAGGTAGAAGCCGCCGTGCGTGCCGCAGGCGTTGGTCACCTGCTGCGAGCGGTTGCCCTTGGCCAGCATGACCTTGGAGCCGCCCGCCGCCTGGAACTGCTCGACGTACGAGTCCATGCGGCCGGCCGTGGTCGGGCCGAAGGAGCCGGAGGCGTAGCCCTCGGGGGTCTTGGCCGGGCCGGCGTAGTAGACCGGGTGGTCCTTGAGGTACTGCGGCATCTCCTCGCCCGCGTCCAGCCGCTCCTTGATCTTCGCGTGGGCGATGTCGCGCGCCACGACCAGGGGGCCGGTGAGGGAGAGGCGGGTCTTGACCGGGTGCTTGGTCAGCTCGGCCAGGATGTCGTCCATCGGCTGGTTCAGGTCGATGGAGACCACGTCCGAGGACTCGTCCAGGTGCTCGTCCGTGGTGTCGGGGAGGAAGCGGGCCGGGTCGCGCTCCAGCTGCTCCAGGAAGACGCCCTCGGCGGTGATCTTCGCGACGGCCTGGCGGTCGGCGGAGCAGGAGACCGCGATGGCCACCGGGCAGGACGCGCCGTGGCGGGGGAGGCGGACCACGCGGACGTCGTGGCAGAAGTACTTGCCGCCGAACTGGGCGCCGATGCCGAGCTTCTGCGTCAGTTCGAAGACCTTCTCCTCCAGGTCCAGGTCGCGGAAGCCGTGGCCGAGCGGGGAGCCTTCGGTCGGCAGCTCGTCCAGGTAGTGCGCGGAGGCGTACTTGGCGGTCTTCAGCGCGTGCTCGGCCGAGGTGCCGCCGACCACGATCGCCAGGTGGTACGGCGGGCAGGCCGCGGTGCCGAGCGAGCGGATCTTCTCCTCCAGGAACTTCATCATGGAGGCCTCGTTGAGGACCGCCTTGGTCTCCTGGTAGAGGAAGGACTTGTTGGCGGAGCCGCCGCCCTTGGCCATGAAGAGGAACTTGTACGCGCCGCCGTCGGTCGCGTACAGCTCGATCTGCGCGGGCAGGTTCGAGCCGGTGTTCTTCTCCTCCCACATGGTCAGCGGGGCCATCTGCGAGTAGCGCAGGTTGAGCTTGGTGTACGCGTCGTAGATGCCGCGGGAGAGGGCCTCCTCGTCACCGCCGTCGGTGAGCACGTTCTGGCCGCGCTTGCCCATGACGATCGCCGTGCCCGTGTCCTGGCACATCGGGAGCACGCCGGCCGCCGCGATGTTCGCGTTCTTCAGGAGGTCCAGGGCGACGAACTTGTCGTTCGCGGACGCCTCGGGGTCGTCGATGATCCGCCGCAGCTGTGCGAGGTGGGCCGGGCGCAGGAAGTGCTGGATGTCGTGGACGGCCTCCTCGGCGAGCTTGCGCAGCGCCTCCGGCTCGACCTTGAGGAACGTACGGCCGTCGGCCTCGAAGGTCGAGACGCCCTCGGAGGTCACCAGCCGGTACGGGGTGGTGTCCTCGCCCAGGGGCAGCAGGTCGGTGTACGCAAACTCTGGCATGACGGCAGTCATCCTCACTCGGGCAGACAGCGCTGACGACCATTTGGCAGCGCGGTCAACCAGCGTAGGACCTGCCGGTGGGGATGCGTCTGTGAGGTAAGGCTCACCAGTGACTATCGCGATCTATCGTGTCTGGCTATGCTGGTCGACGTGGACATGGAAAAGCACCCCGCAGACCCTGCCGCCGCCCCCGCCGCTGCGGCAGCGACGCCCGTGGCGCCCGTGACGCCCGTGACGCCGGCCGTGCCCGCGGTCCCCGCCGCCGGCGGGCTGCGCGCCTCCGACGCCGACCGCGACCGGATCGCGCAGGTCCTGTCCGACGCGCTCGCCGAGGGCCGGTTGACCCCGGACGAGCACTCCGAGCGCCTGGACGCGCTGTACGAACTGAAGACGGTCGCCGAGCTGGACCTGCTGGTACGGGACCTGCCCTCGCCCGGCGGCCCGACAGCGGGACCCGCCCACGCGCCGGGCCCCGCGGGAGCGGCCGGCATGTCCGGCGCGCCCGGCGTGCCCGGGGCGGCCGAGACGGTCGTCGCCGTGTGCAGCAGCTCCGCACGCAAGGGGCGCTGGCGGCCGGCCGCGCAGACCCGCGCCGTCTCCGTCATGGGTGACATCACGATCGACCTCACCGAGGCCGTCTTCGAGCAACAGGTCACCGAGATCAACGTGGCGTGCGTGTTGGGGAACGTGGAGGTCCTGGTCCCGGAGAACGTCACCTTGCGCGGCCACGGCAGCGGCGTCCTCGGCAACTTCGAGGTCCGCGGGGAGGGCCGACCGGGGACGGACCCGAACGCCCCGGTGGTGATCATCCGCGGCTTCGCCCTGCTGGGCAACATCGAGGCCCGCCCGAAGCTCGGCTCCCGCCTGGTCGACCTCGCCCACAAGCTGCACAAGCGCCTGCACGGCTAGTAGCGCCCCCGCCCCGCCCCGCCGCGAACGACGTCGGATTTCGGTCGAGTTCACCGGCGGCGCCGGGCGCGCCGCACGCAGTGCATAGGGGCGCGCACAGCGGGTAGGGACAGGTGCATCGTCTCTCGCTTGCGTATCCGTCGTCAGGAGTAGACCGTGCAGCATCCGCCGCATCAGTCCCTGCAGGTAGCCGCCGTTCAGACCCTTCAGGCACGTCCGGCCGCCGTGCCGAAGGCGCGGGTGCCCGCACGGGAGGATGACGGCCCGTGGCACGCGGAGGCGGTGTGCCGGCGGGACGAGGCGGGACTGTTCTTCGCCCCGTCCAAGGAGCCCACGGCGGCCCGGCTCTCCCGCGAGGAGGCCGCCAAGCGGGTCTGTGCCCGCTGTCCGGTGATGGTCGCCTGCCGGGAGCACGCTCTGCTCCAGCCCGAGCCGTACGGGGTGTGGGGCGGGCTCACCGCGGCCGAGCGGCGGGTGGTGCTGGCCCGGCGCCGGCGCAGGGCGGCGGAATTGCGCCAGGCGGCGCCGGGGGCCGGGCCGATAGCAGCCGCGGGCTGAGGCCCGTACGCGCGGCGCGCGCGACGACCGGTCGGCCCGGAGGCGCGCATGCGAGAGGGGCGGTCCCGCCGCACACGGGAACCGCCCCTCTCGCTGTGCCGGCGCGGTCGCCGGCGGGGGTGCGCCCGGACCCCTACTTCGCGCGGTCGAAGTCGATGGCGCTGTACGCGCGCAGCTTCGACAGGCGGTGGGTGGAGTCGATCTGCCGGATCGTGCCGGACTTCGAGCGCATGACCAGGGAGGACGTGGTCGCGGTCTCCGAGCGGTAGCGGACGCCGCGCAGCAGTTCGCCGTCCGTGATGCCGGTGGCGACGAAGAAGACGTTCTCGCCGGACACCAGGTCGTTGGTGTGCAGGACCCGGTCCAGGTCGTGGCCCGCGTCGACGGCCTTCTGGCGTTCGGCGTCGTCCTTCGGCCACAGCTTGCCCTGGATGACACCGCCCAGGCACTTGATGGCGCAGGCCGAGATGATGCCCTCCGGGGTGCCGCCGATTCCCATCAGCATGTCCACGCCGGTACCCTCGCGCACCGCCATGACCGAGCCGGCGACGTCGCCGTCGGAGATGAACTTGATCCGGGCGCCGGTCTCGCGGATCTCCTTGACGATGCCCTCGTGGCGGGGGCGGTCCAGGATGACCACGGTGACGTCCTCGACGGCCATGGCCTTCGCCTTGGCGACCCGGCGGATGTTGACCGACACGGGGGCGTTGATGTCGACGAAGTCGGCGGCCTCGGGGCCGGTGACCAGCTTGTCCATGTAGAAGACGGCGGAAGGGTCGAACATGGTGCCGCGGTCGGCGGCGGCCAGGACGGCGATGGCGTTCGGCATGCCCTTGGCGTTCAGGGTGGTGCCGTCGATGGGGTCCACGGCGATGTCGACCTCGGCGCCGGTGCCGTCGCCGACCCGCTCGCCGTTGTAGAGCATCGGGGCTTCGTCCTTCTCGCCCTCGCCGATGACGACGACGCCGTTCATCGAGACGGTGGAGATCAGGGTCCGCATCGCGTTGACGGCGGCGCCGTCGGCACCGATCTTGTCTCCGCGTCCGACCCACCGGCCCGCGGCCATGGCCGCGGCCTCGGTCACCCGGACGAGTTCCAGGGCGAGGTTGCGGTCGGGTGCCTCGGGGGCCACTTCGAGCTGGGGCGGCAGGTTGTGCTCGGTCATCGGAGCGCACCTTTCTGTACGACGACGGCCGGGAAGGTGAGGGTGCTGGAACTCTATCGCTAGGGCGACAAACTGAGCAGGGCGGGGCACGTATGAGCGGATTATCGATCAGGCGGTTGTCCTGAGCGAACGTCTTGCGGAGGGCCCGCCGGGGCCGGGTGGAGGGCGGGCGGAGGCCCCGCGGGCGGGCGTCCGTGCCCCGCGCCCACCCCGGCGGTGATCGCCGCGGGCCATGGGGGACGATGGTGGCGTGGCAGGTATGAAAGGCAAGCAGACGATCTGGGACATGGTCCGGTCGCTGGCGGTGATCGGCATCGTCGTCGCGGTGATCTACATCTTCATCCCGCATGACGACGAGGCCGATCCCACGCACGTGGTGGACTACCGCGTGGAGACGATCACGGCCCGGCGCGCGGCGCCCTACCCGGTCGGCGCGCCGGTGGGCCTGTCGAACGAGTGGCGGGCCACGTCCGTCACCTTCGACCGCAAGGATTCGCACGCCTGGCACCTGGGATTCCTGGACCCCAACGGCCAGTACGTGGCCATCGAGCAGTCCAGTGACGTCTCGACGAAGTACCTGTCCAAGGTCACCCAGAGGGCGGCGGCCACCGGGGAGACGCAGCAGGTCGGCGACGTGGCGTGGGAGCGCTGGGACGGGGCGAAGTACGACGCCCTCGTGCGGCGCGAGCAGGGCCACGTCACCGTGGTGACCGGGACTGCTCCGTTCGAGGACCTCGGCAGGATGGCCGCGGCCCTGGAGTTCAAGCGGGGCCAGTGAACCCGGCGCGCCCCGCGCATCACACGGAACGGTGAAAAGGCCGTGGGGCCCCGGCTACCCGGGGGGCCGGCCCTTAGCGGGGGGGGGGTGGGGGGCGAAGTAGGTGGGGGTTTACAAGACGGGGGGCACGCGGGGGCCCCCG
>NZ_JBHWJJ010000006.1:12512-60157 GCF_042732005.1 Streptomyces sp. NPDC059851
TCTTTATGCAACTGGTCCGGGGGCGTTTCCCGCCGGGCGGCCTCGCCCACACCCCCTCGGGCCGGCTCCGATGCGGCCCCCCCCCCCCCCCCCCGCGCACCCTGCTCGACGTGCTGGGGCGCCCCCCCGCCGCCCCCCGCGACCACCTCGGCAGGTTACCCGGCCGGGGCCCCCCGCACCCCGGGGCCCCACGGCCTTTCGCGTGGGGCGTGTGCGCGACTCAGACGGTGGTGATGACCTCGTCGGCGCTCAGGCGCGGCCCGCGGGGGTGCGGCACCTCACCCTCGGCCTTGCCGATGTTGACGACCATCAGCGGGGTGTGGTCGTCGTCCAGGAACTCCTTCTGGATGCCGGCGTAGTCGAAGCCGCCCATCGGGCCGGCGGCCAGGCCCGCGGCACGGACGCCCACGATGAAGTAGGCGGCCTGCATCGCGGAGTTCATCAGCGCGGCCCGCTCGCGGACGGGGCGCTCGCTGAAGAAGGCGTCCTTGGCCTGCGGGAAGTGCGGCAGCAGGGTGGGCAGCTCCTCGTGGAACTCGTTGTCGGCGGAGAGGATCGCCACCAGCGGTGCGGCGGCGGTCTTGGCCTGGTTGCCCTCGTCCATCAGTTCCACCAGGCGGCGGCGGGCCTCGGGGGAGCGGACCAGGGTCACGCGCAGCGGCGTCGAGTTGAAGGCGGTCGGGCCGAACTTGACCAGCTCGTAGATCGCCTGCACCTGCTCCTCGGTCACCTGCTCGTCCGAGAACGCGCTGGTGGTGCGGGCCTCGCGGAACAGCAGGTCCTGGGCGGCGGTGTCGAGAACGAGGGACATCGGAAAGCCTTCTTCCATGCGGGGGTGGAGCGTCGCCACCGACTCTACGGCCAAATTAGTAGAACTTTCAACCAAATCTGGCCGGGAGTGGCGTGGATCACGCCCCCCGCTCCTCCTGTCCCCCGGCCGCCGCCTCGCGGGCCGCGAGCGCCGAGTCCAGGCGGGCGCGGGCGCCCTCCAGCCAATGACGGCAGACCTTCGCGAGCTCCTCGCCCCGCTCCCAGAGCGCGAGCGACTCCTCCAGGGAGGTGCCGCCCGCCTCCAGCTTCCGGACGACCTCGATGAGCTCGTCGCGGGCCTGCTCGTACCCCAACGAGGTATCGGTTTCCGTCATTCCTGTACCGCCTCCGGTGTCGTGCCCGCCAGCACGGCGGGAGAATGTGTCATGTCCGCCCCCGAGATCGCTCGGGAGCCCGCGCCCCCGAACGTCACTGCGAGCCGGACTCCGAGCGCTCCGAGCGCTCCGAGACCCGTACGCAGAACTCGCCCTCGGCCACCCGGGCCCGCAGCACCTCGTCCGCAGCGACCTCATCCGGCGAGCGCACCACGTGCCCGTCCGCGCGCTGCAGGACCGCGTACCCCCGCTCCAGCGTCGCCGCGGGCGACAGCGCGACCACCCGGGCCAAGGTGTGCGCGAGCTCCGAGTCCGCCCGGTCCAACAGGTGCCCCACCGTGCGCCGGCTGCGCCCGAGCAGGGCCTCCAGCTCGTCCTCACGGGTCTCCACCATCCGCTGCGGATGGATGAACACCGGCCGGGCCAGCGCGTGCGCGAGCCCCCGCTCCTCCCGGTCGAGCAGGGCGCGCACCGCGCGCAGCCCCCGCTCCTGGAACTGGCGCACCCGCTCCAGCTCCTCCCCGACGTCCGGGACCACCTTCTTCGCCGCGTCCGTCGGGGTGGAGGCGCGCAGGTCCGCTACCAGGTCCAGCAGCGGCGAGTCCGGCTCGTGCCCGATCGCCGAGACCACCGGCGTCCGGGCCGCCGCGACCGCCCGGACGACCTCCTCGTCGGAGAACGGCAGCAGGTCCTCCACGCTGCCGCCGCCGCGCGCCACGACGATCACGTCGACCTCGTCGAGGGCGTCGAGCTCCTTGACCGCCTGGATCACCTGGGGCACCGCATGGACCCCCTGCACGGCCACGTTGCGCACCTCGAACCGGACCGCCGGCCAGCGGCGCCGGGCGTTCTCCAGCACGTCGCGCTCGGCCGCCGACGCCCGCCCCACCACCAACCCGATCAGCTGCGGCAGGAAGGGCAGCGGCTTCTTCCGGTCCAGCGCGAACAGCCCCTCGGCGGCCAGCGAGCGCTTGAGCCGCTCCAGCCGGGCGAGCAGCTCGCCGATGCCGACGGGCCGTATCTCGGTGGCCCGCAGCGACAGCTGGCCGCGCGGCGCGTACCACTCGGGCTTGGCCAGCACGACCACCCGCGAGCCCTCCGTGACCGCGTCCGCGACCTCCTCGTAGACCTGCCGGAAGCAGGTCACGCTCAGCGAGACGTCGTGCGAGGGGTCGCGCAGCGTCAGGAAGACCACCCCCGCCCCCGGCCGTCGCGAGAGCTGCGTGATCTGCCCCTCCACCCAGACCTGGCCGAGCCTGTCGATCCAGCCCCCGATGAGCCGGGACACCTGACCGACCGGCAGCGGCGCGTCGGCCGACGTATTCAGACCCATGCAGGCAGGCTAGCCGCCGGGACCGACAGCGTCTGCGGGGCCGCCCCGATCACGACCACCCCGCCGGCCTCCCGCCCGCCCGCCCCGCCGGCCTCCCGCACGCCCGTCCCGCCGGCCTCCCGCGCCCGCCCCGCGACCGCCCCCTGCGGGGGACACCCGGAACGGACCGCACGACACGGCCCCGGCGGCCGGGCCGAACGTCGGCGTACGGCCCGACCGGGACCCCCGTACGATGGACCGCATGAGTGCTGCCGCCGCCCCTGCTCCCGCTTCCCGCCGCGTCCTGCTCGCCGCTCCCCGCGGCTACTGCGCGGGCGTCGACCGAGCCGTGATCGCTGTCGAGAAGGCCCTCGAGCAGTACGGTGCGCCGGTCTACGTCCGGCACGAGATCGTGCACAACAAGTACGTCGTCCAGACGCTGCAGAAGAAGGGCGCCGTCTTCGTCGAGAAGACGGAGGAGGTCCCCCCGGGCAGCATCGTCATGTTCTCCGCCCACGGCGTCGCCCCGGTCGTGCACGAGGAGGCGGCACGCGGCCGGCTCGCGACGATCGACGCGACCTGCCCGCTGGTCACCA
The DNA here is from genome assembly GCF_042732005.1 of Streptomyces sp. NPDC059851. Lineage (NCBI taxonomy): Bacteria > Bacillati > Actinomycetota > Actinomycetes > Kitasatosporales > Streptomycetaceae > Streptomyces > Streptomyces sp. NPDC059851. Next base: position 15,566 of record NZ_JBHWJJ010000006.1, read on the forward strand.
AGGTCCACAAGGAGGCCATCCGGTACGCGAAGGAGGACTTCGACATCCTCCTCATCGGCCACGAGGGCCACGAGGAGGTCATCGGCACCTCCGGCGAGGCCCCGGACCACATCACGATCGTGGACGGCCCGGACGACGTCGACAAGGTCACCGTCCGCGACGAGTCCAAGGTCGTCTGGCTCTCGCAGACCACCCTGTCGGTGGACGAGACCATGGAGACCGTCGACGCGCTCAAGACGAAGTTCCCGCTGCTCGTCTCCCCGCCCAGCGACGACATCTGCTACGCCACCTCCAACCGGCAGGCGGCCGTCAAGGCGATGGGTGCCGACGCGGACCTGGTCATCGTCGTCGGCTCCAAGAACTCCTCCAACTCGATCCGCCTGGTCGAGGTCGCGCTCGACGCGGGCGCGCGCGCCGCGCACCTCGTCGACTTCGCGAGCGAGATCGACGAGGCCTGGCTGGACGGGGTCACCACCGTCGGCCTGACCTCGGGCGCCTCGGTGCCGGAGGTGCTCGTCGAGCAGGTGCTGGAGTGGCTCGCCGAGCGCGGCTTCGCGGACGTGGAGATCGTCAAGACGGCGGAGGAGTCCATCACCTTCTCCCTGCCGAAGGAGCTGCGCCGCGACCTGCGCGCGGAAGCCGCCGCACTGGTCGCCGACGAGTAGCCGTTTCCGTACGGTGGGTCCATGCAGATCTTCGGCGTGGACATCGGCGGTACCGGGATCAAGGGCGCGCCCGTGGACCTGGACCGCGGCGGCCTGGCACAGGAGCGCCACAAGGTACTGACACCCCAGCCCGCCACCCCCGAGGAGGTGGCGGGCAGTGTCGTCGAGGTGGTCCGCCACTTCGACTGGGACGGCCCCGTCGGGGTGACGTTCCCGGGCGTCGTGACCGGCGGCATCACCCGGACGGCGGCCAACATGGACCCGTCGTGGATCGGCGTCGACACCGCCGGCCTGCTCGCGCAGCGGCTGGACGGCCGCCCGGTCACCGTCCTCAACGACGCCGACGCCGCCGGGGTCGCCGAGATGACGTACGGGGCCGGCCGCGGCCGCGGCGGCACCGTCATCCTGCTGACGCTGGGCACCGGCATCGGCAGCGCCGTGTTCACGGACGGGCGGCTGGTCCCGAACTCGGAGCTCGGGCACCTGGAGCTGAAGGGCCACGACGCGGAGAAGCGGGCGTCGGTCCGGGCCAAGGAGGAGGAGGACCTCACCTGGGAGCGCTGGGCCCGCCGGCTCCAGAGGTACCTCGCGCACGTGGAGATGCTGTTCTCGCCTGACCTGTTCATCCTCGGCGGCGGCGTCAGCCGCAAACCGGAGAAGTTCCTGCCGCTGATCGACGGCATCCGGGCGGAGATCGTCCCGGCGGAGCTCCAGAACAACGCGGGCATCGTGGGCGCGGCGATGGCGGCCGCCCGGGGAGCGGCCCCGGGGGTGGTCCCGGAGGTGGTCCCGTAGTCGGTTCCGGGGGCGGTCCCCGAGGTGGCTCCGGGGGCGGCGGGCCGCAAGGGCTAGGAAGGGCGACTACGAGGACGAGGAAGCCCGGCGGGGGAGGCGCCGCCGCCCGATCAGCACGGCCTTCCGCACGACGGCGATCAGCGCCGCCAACAGGGTCCCCCCGTACAGCCAGCCGGCGTGCAGCGACAGGGCCGACACCAGGCCCATGACCTGCGCGCCGAAACCGCCGGAATCGCCGGAGATCGGCCAGACCCCGACGGCGAAGGCGATCGGCACCGCGATCGGCGCGGTGACCAGGGCCGCGGGCCGCACCCACAGCGCGGTCGCGGCCGCGACCGGCACGAACAGCAGCCCGTACGCGAACAGCGAACCGTCGAACAGCAGCCAGACGAGCCCGGCGACGATAGTCATGGACACGCACGCGAACAGTCCCGCGCCGAGCCCCGTCAGCCGCGGCCGCGGCAGCCTGCGCCCGGCGGCGGGCCGGGGCCGCCGCCCCGCGCCGCCCTGGGCGGGCACACCGCCGGGGCGCCGGGGCTGCTGCCGCTGCGGGTGGTGAGGGGCCGAACGCGTCCTGTAGTGCTCCACCCCCCAAAACTAGGCGGGCGTGGTGCGCGATCGACGTGGGGACACGCGTACAACACCGACCCGCTCATCGGAAAGTAAACTGTCCGGTGGCCCGCTCCCGGGCCGCCGCCCCTCCAGCTACGGGAAGTCGCCAACGTGTCGCTCACGATCGGAATCGTCGGCCTGCCGAATGTCGGCAAGTCGACCCTGTTCAACGCCCTGACCAAGAACGACGTACTGGCGGCCAACTACCCGTTCGCCACCATCGAGCCCAACGTGGGTGTCGTCGGCGTCCCGGACGAGCGCCTGTCCAAGCTCGCCGAGGTCTTCAACTCGCAGCGGATCCTGCCCGCGACCGTCGACTTCGTCGACATCGCCGGCATCGTGCGCGGTGCGAGCGAGGGCGAGGGCCTGGGCAACAAGTTCCTCGCGAACATCCGCGAGTCGGACGCCATCTGCCAGGTCATCCGCGCCTTCAAGGACGAGAACGTCGTCCACGTCGACGGCAAGGTCTCGCCCAAGGACGACATCGAGACGATCAACACCGAGCTGATCCTCGCCGACCTGCAGACCATCGAGAAGGTCCTGCCGCGCCTGGCCAAGGAAGCCCGCATCAAGAAGGACGTGGCCCCGAAGGTCGCGGCCGTCGAGGCGGCCAAGGAGATCCTGGAGAAGGGCGAGACCCTGTTCTCCCAGGGCATCCTCCAGGGCTCCGAGAAGGCCGAGCTCCTGCACGACCTGCACCTCCTCACCACGAAGCCGTTCCTCTACGTCTTCAACGTCGACGAGGACGAGCTGACGGACGACGCCTTCAAGGCGGAGCAGCGCGCCCTGGTCGCCCCCGCCGAGGCGATCTTCCTGAACGCCAAGCTGGAGGCGGACCTCGCCGAGCTCGACGAGGCGGACGCCATGGAGCTCCTGCAGTCCGTCGGCGCCGAGGAGCCCGGTCTGGCCACCCTGGCCCGCGTCGGCTTCGACACCCTGGGCCTCCAGACCTACCTGACGGCCGGCCCGAAGGAAGCCCGCGCCTGGACCATCAAGAAGGGCGCCACGGCCCCCGAGGCGGCCGGTGTCATCCACACCGACTTCCAGAAGGGCTTCATCAAGGCCGAGGTCATCCACTTCGCCGACCTCATCGACTGCGGTTCGGTCGCCGAGGCCCGCGCCGCCGGCAAGGCCCGCATGGAGGGCAAGGACTACGTCATGCAGGACGGCGACGTCGTCGAGTTCCGCTTCAACGTCTAATACGTTCGGCGAAAGGCCGTCTGACCTGCGGCGGAGCGGGTTGGGCGGCCTTTGCGGTCCGCACAGAGTCCGCAGCGTGCTGACTTCGGTCAGCGCGCGGGGGAGCGGCTACGCCGCTTCGTCGACCTGCGGCTGGGCATCGGCGGACCGGTCCGCGTACGCCTTGTCGACGGCGGCCCGGGTCCGCTCCTCGGAGTCGGGCCACAGGTGGGTGTAGATGTTCAGCGTCATGGCCGCGTTGGTGTGGCCGAGGCGCTCGGAGACCGTCTTCACGGATTCGCCGTGCTTGATCAGCAGGCTGGCGTAGTGGTGCCGGAGGGCGTGAGGTCCGGTGCCCTTCGCTATGCCGGCCTTCGCGCAGGCGGGCCGCCAGGACCCATCCATGAAGTGCGTGTAGACCACGGGTCCGCCTTGCGGTGCCGTGAAGATCCAGCCTTCGGGCCCATCGGCGGGGAAGTCCCGCAGGTGGGCCTTCATCGCATCCACCGCCATGCGGGGGAGCGGGACCGTGCGGTGCGAGCGAGCGGTCTTGGGCGGGCAGACGTACACGCCGTGCTTGGCGGTCTGCTGGATCTGCTGCTCCACCGAGACGGTCGCGTGCAGCAGGTCCATGTGCCGGAGCTGGAGACCGAACAGCTCGCCGGGGCGGAGCCCGGTGGCCGCGCCGAGCAGCACGAGGCCCTTGTAGCGGGCGGGTATCTCCTCGGACAGCGTCCGTACCTGCTCGACGGCCAGCGGCACGACCTTCTTCCGGGGCACCGAGGGCAGCTTCGCCTCGGCGCACGGGTTGTGAGGGATCATCCGGTCACGGACGGCCGCCCGGAAGACGGCGTTGACCGTGTTGAAGACCGTCCGTGAGGTGCTGGCGGCCAGCCCGTGCGTGGTGGTCAGGCTGGTGACCCAGCTCTGCACATCGCCGGGCTTGATGGCGCCGAGCGCCCGCTTCTCCCAGGCCGGATAGACGTAGCAGCGCAGGTGCTGGGCCACCGCCTTGGCCGTGGAAGGCCGGTGTGGCTGGATGGCCCGCCATTCCTCCGCGTACTCCTTGAAGGGCTTCTTCGCCGACCGCGGGTCGACGTACTGGCCGGTGACCATGCTGGCCGTGACCTCGTCGATCCACCGCTGGGCGTCGATCTTGCGGTCGAAGTGGCGAGCGTGCTCCCTGCCGTCGAGGTCGCGGTAGCGGGCCCGCCATTTGCCGTTGGGGCGCTTCTGGATGTTGGCCAAGTGGCCTCTCCTTCGTGTCGGTTGTCAGTAGTGGCCGCCGTCCTCGATGTCGCTGCTGAGCGTGCGAGCGTCCCGCTCGTCGCCCATGAGGCGGAGGCACTGCTCGTGGATGGCCCGCGAGCTGTCGGGGTGGGCCTTGATGTGGTCGGCGATGGCGACCACGGCGTGGTGGAGGCGGTCGCGTGCGTCGCGGGTCTCGTAGAACGCCTCGACGGCCTCCTGGACAAGGCGTCGGCTGGCGATGTCGAGCCCCTCCAGGGGCGGGGACATCAGCCCTTCGAGGGGGAGCTCGAAGACGCGTGAGAAGGCGAGGGCCTCGTCGAGGTTGATGCGCCGGCGAGGGGTGCCGTTCTCGATGCGCCAGACCGCCGTCTGGTTCATCTTGACGCCGGCTCTGGTCACCCGCTCCGCCAGCTCGGTCGTGCTCCACCCTCTGACCTCGCGCTCCAGCGCCACGCGCGCGGCCACGTTCCCTTCGCTGTAGAGCAGCGGCACCTCGCCGCCCTCGGGCCTGTCGCCTGCCATCGAACCTCCATCGTCCCGTCGCTATCCCAATTGAAACATGAGCTTCCCGATTTGGTTAACCGGCGATCGCGGGGTACAACTCTATGCAGATCGAATCGCCATCTAGCCGAATGGGAATGCATGCGATACCTGACCACCACCGAGGTCGCCGAGCGCTACCGCACAGCCGAGAGCACCGTCCGCTACTGGCGCCACATCGGGAAGGGGCCGCGCGGCATCAAGGTCGGCAAGCGGGTGCTGTACCCCGAGGCCGAGCTGCTGCGCTACGAGCGCACGCTGATCGACGGCCAGGAGGAATGGGGCCTGGCCTCATGAGCCACCGGCAGGCCCAGACACAGCAACGGCCCCCGGCGCGCCAACGCCGAGGGCCGGAGATTCCCCTGCAAGTCGCCCATCCCTGAACGAACGAACCGGTGGGGAGCGGGACCTTGCCCGTCCCGTCCCTCACCTGAGAGGAACGTCTATGGAGGACTCTACGTCCCCCGCCACCTCGAAGGCGTCCGAGGTTGTCTGGCCCACACCCGCGGTCCCTGGCCAGGGCATCCCGTGGCTCGGTCCGGACCGAGCGGACGGCCGGTCCGCCCTTCCGGGGACCGGCGATCGACCGGACCGTGCCGCTGGTCCGGGCGGTCCGGGACCGGACCGACCCGCGACCGAAACCCGGACCGGAGTTCCGGTCAACCCGGACCAGGAACCCGGACCGACGGAGAAAGCGCAGCTCAGCGGCCTGACCGACCGGACCGGGAACCCGGACCATGGACCCGGTCCGGAAGCCACGAACCGGGCGGAGAGTTCCGGTCAGTCGGCCGGCGAACCCGGACCGTCGATCCCGGTGGACCACGGTGATCCAGGGACGGCCCCCGAACCCGGACCGGGAACTGGGGACCGCGAGAGTGCCAGCCCCAAGGCGGACCGGGACCAGGACGGGACCGCCGTACTGGACGAGCTGCGCGTCGCGATCGGCCGGTACGTCCTACTGCCGAGCGAGGAGGCCCTGACCGCGGTCACCTTGTGGGTGGCGGCCTCCCACATCCAGCCCGCCCTCCAGCACGCGCCGCGCCTGGCGGTGGTGGGGCCGACCAAGGGCTGCGGCAAGTCGCGCGTCCTGGACGTGCTCCACGAGACCGTGTCCCGGCCGATGATGACGGTGAACACCTCGCCGGCGGTGGTCTTCCGGATCATCGGCGAGGACCCGCCGACGCTCCTGGTGGACGAGGCCGACACCATCTTCGGCCCGAAGGCCGGCGACAAGGAGGACCTCCGGGGTCTGCTGAACGCCGGACACCAGCGCAACCGCCCGGCCTGGCGGATCTCCGGCCCGGAGCACAAGCCGACCGCGTTCCCGACTTTCGCGATGGCCGCGCTGGCAGGCATCGGCGACCTGCCGGACACGATCATGGACCGCGCCGTCGTGCTCCGCATGCAGAAGCGCAAGCCCGGCGAGAAGGTCGCTCCCTTCCGCTCCCGGCACTCCGTCCCGGAACTGAACGCGCTGCGCGACCGGCTGGCCGCGTGGCTGACCCCGCTGCGCGGGGCAGCGCACCGGCTGGTGCCACCGATGCCGGTCGAAGACCGGGCCGCGGACACCTGGGAGCCCCTGGTCATCGTCGCCGACCTGGCCGGCGGCCACTGGCCCGCGCAGGCCCGCGCGGCCTGCCTGGCGATGACCAGGAACGAGGTGGTCCAGGACGAGCAGACGACGCTGAAGACCCGGTTGCTCCGGGACGTCCGACGAGTCTTCGAGCAACAGGGCGACAAGGAGGCGCTGCGCAGCCACGACCTGCTCGCCGCCCTCCTTCAGGACGCCGAGGCACCCTGGGCCGAGTACGGCACCAAGGGCCTGAACGCCTACCACCTGGCCAACCTGCTGCGCGACTTCGGCATCAGCCCGGCCAACCACCGCTTCGAGAACGGCAGGCAGGCGAAGGCGTACGCCCGCAACCAGTTCCTCGACGCCTGGGCCCGCTACTGCCCCGACCCTGCCCAGTCGACCCCCGCAGCCGGCGAGACCGTGGTCGCACTTCGAGCCCAGGGCAAGCCACCGGCCCCTCCGTCGGGGACGTTGCCCATCGGCCCTCCCGGCGGGCCTGCCTGCCCCCGGCCCACTCGCTGACGCCAGCTCCGTATCAATCCGTCGCATCCGTCCCCGCGCAGGTCAGCGCGGGGACGGAGTTCCTTGCCGATACGGATCACTCCGTACCTGCGACTGCCTCCGTACCTGTCCTGACCAGCTACGGGACGGATGCAACGGACGTGACGAAGCCCCACCCCACACAACCACCGGAGCACCACCATGCCCGAAACGAGCACCGACAACGCCCCCATCCACCGCCTCAAGGGATTCTTCGGCCTGACCCGCCGATCAGCAGCAAGCTGGAGCGAACGAGCCTCTAACGAGGCTTCGTCCGCGCTTGCCCCCGCCCCGGGGGTGGCGGAGGAGAAGGCCGAGCGCCAGGGGGCGCCCGAGCCGGGGGAGGGTGCAGCCGAGACCAGCTGTCCGCCCGCACCCGACTCCGTCGCCCCTCGCGCCCAGCCGCCGGCAGATGTCCAACCGCCCGTCGAGCAGCCCTCCTGGCGGGATCTCGACGCCCCCGTCCTGCCCGCGCTGATGAACCGCAAGCGCACCGTGGAGAAGCGCGACCAGGAGAAAACCATCCGCTTCACGCGGACCGCGGTCGGCGTGATCAGCGCCGCCGCTCATCAGCGCGGTCAGAAGTTCGCCGGATTCGTCGGGGACGCGGCCTCGCCGTCGCCCTCGGCAAGGCGGGGCTGGTCGGCAGCCCGGAGGACGACCCGGTCCGCCCGCTGATCGAGGCCGTCGAGGCACACACGGTCGCGCTGAACCGCATCGGCGGCAACCTCAACCAGATCACCGCAGCCATCCACCGAGGAACGGTGCCCGAGCGCGCCGAGGCGGTGCTGGACCGCGTCGAGCAAGCAGCCGAGAGCAGCTACCGACTGATCGACCAGCTCCTGACGGAAGGCACCGCGCATGGTTCCTGACGTCTCCACCGGCTCCGACTCCCGCGGACTGATCGTCTACCTCTTCGGCCCCGGCCGCCGCGACGAACACACCGACCCTCACATCGTCGCCGCCTGGGACATGGCCGGCGCCCCCGACCCCGGCCGCGACCCCGAGGCCAGCTACACCCAGCTGGCCAAGCGCCTCGACCACCACGTCGACCTGCGCACCCGCGAGCTGGGCGGCAAGAAACCACCTCAGCACGTCTGGCACTGCCCGGTCCGCACCGCGCCCGGCGACCGCTACCTCACCGACGCCGAGTGGGCCGAGGTAGCCCGCCGCATCGTTCACGCCACTGGCATCGCCCCCGGAGGCGACGAGAAGGCATGCCGGTGGATCGCGGTGCGCCACGCCGACGACCACATCCACATCATGGCCACCACCGTCCGCGCCGACGGCCGCCGCCCGCGCACCCACCGCGACGGACAGAGGGCCCAAGCCGAGTGCCGCAAGATCGAAGCCGAGTTCGGCCTGCGCCGCCTGAAGTCCGGCGACCTCACCGCGCCCCGCACCCCCACCGGCGCCGAACGCGCCAAGGCCGAGCGCCAGGGCCAGACGGTCACGGCACGGCACTGGCTGCGCGAGCAGGCGTACGCGGTCGCCGCAGCCGTACACAACGAAGCCGACTACTTCACGGTGCTGCAGTCCCTCGGCATCAAGGTCAAGACGCGCCTCGGTCCAGAGACTGGTGACGTGATCGGTTACAGCCTCGCTGTCCCTGGCGACACCAACGCGGCCGGCGAACCCGTCTGGTACGGCGGCTCGAAACTCGCCCCCGACCTTTCTATCAACCGCCTACGCGAACGCCTCCCCGACCAGAAGGTGGCCAACCACCCGCGGTATGTGGCGGACCCCACGGACCCATGGCGGCACACCACCACCGCCATACACGCGGCACGCGCCGTCCTCGACTCTGGTGACGATGCCGCCGCCCAAGGCCACCTGGCAGCCTTCGGCGACGCCCTGTACAACATCGCCAGCGCCACGACCGGCCCACACCGGGCGGAACTACGGACGGCGGCGACAGCGTTCAACCGCGCCCGCCGCTCCGCCACCCGCGCCGACCACCAGGCCGCCACCGCCCTGCGCAAGGCCGCCAAGGAACTCGCCTACGCCTCCAACCAGCCGGGCGGACTCGCCATCGCCCTGCTCTTCGCCACCGTGCATCTGGCCCGCGCCGCCGCCAGGTGGCACGAACAGCGCGGCCACGAACAGCAGGCCGCAGCGGCCGAGGAAGCCTTCCGCCACCTCCAGGCGGGCTACCAGCAGGCCGCCGCACCCGTCCTGACGGACTTGGCCCGCCGCGCACCACGAGCCGCAACCGCCCGCCGCTTCGAGCAAGACGTTCGCGCGGCCCTCCCCGACCACGCCGACCGAATCCTTGCCGACCCCACTTGGACCGCCCTGACCACCACCCTCGCCCACGCCGAAACCGCCGGCCACAACCCCCGACGCCTACTGGCCGAGATGGGCACCCAGCGCGAGCTCGACAGCGCCGAGCACCCCGCCGAGGTCCTCAACTGGCGCATCACGGCTCAGCCGAACCGGCGGACGCAAGCCGCTCGCAGCCGAAGCGCCACCAGCGGCACCTCGGCCATGCCCGCCACGCCACACCCTCCGGCCACACCAGCGGCCACAAGGCCCGAGGAACGCAGTCGACACCGCTGACCCCGGTCAGATGCCCTTCTGCGGACGCGCATCTTCTGCCGTAGCCGGGGTGTCCCAGCTGTCCGACGGTCTGGCTGTTGCCCTGACCAGCATGAACAGCCCGGACAGCTCCACGGGGAGCTGTCCGGGCTGTCCGGACTCTCTAAACGCCAGCCGTCTCGTACCGCTCCCCAGTCGCTTTGATGCGTTCCGCGATGTTCAGCCATTCCTCTTTGGCGTCTTCCTGCTGGAAGAAGGCGTCAGCAGCATGCATTTCAGTCACTACTTGACGCCAGAGCGCTCTGAATTCCGTAGTCCACGCAGCACTCTGGAGTTTGGCCCCCAGGTCCCGCAGAACCTCGACCTGCCTCGGGTGAGGAACGAGTGTCTGTGCTGCCAGCCGGGGGCTGAGCGGGGGCATGTCGACTCGGATCTGGCCCGCAACGTCCAGGAAGAGACCTTCGGCCACTCCTTCGCGGTATCCGGCAGGCCATGCGGCATCGTCTTGACTGGTCGCGCAGGCTTCGACCCCGTCTTCCCTGACCGTGAATGTGTTCCTCGCCGAACGTTGGCCAACCGCCACCCCCAAGCGTCGTTGGTCTTCGAACGGCAGACGTGGAAGATCCGCCGCCTGAAGGCGGGTAGCGAGGTCTCCCGTGCTGAAGGTGCTGCTGTGTAGGTCGGTGACGAGTTGCTGCACGGACCCGATGATGAGGAACTGCAAGCGGCGCAGAGCCCAGCGTGTCCACAGCAGAGCCCCGTCGACGCAGGTCTCGATGACCTCATCCTCAATGGGCGGCAGCGTCGAGCGGCCATGCCCTGTGCCGTAAGAGTTCCGCAGTTCTCGGAGTTGGGCGGCAAGCTTCTTCGCGCTATTCGCCGCTTGGCGAACGGCAGCATCGGGAGACAAGCCCGGTCCAGGCTGGTACTCGATCGCACGATGAGCAAGGTTGAGAACCTTGTCGTACTCCTCGTTGCTGCCTGCGGGCTGTCCTCGCGAGTCAAGTACGACGCGAGCTGTCGCTTCGACTAGATCCTTCGCCGAACCGATGACCAGGGGCCTGTCGTTGGCACGGACCGCCCCTTGGAGGCGATCGAAACAGTCCCGGATCGCAGCCCACGCGGTTGGATCCAGGGCCTTAGGCTTGAGGATCTCCGCTTGCAGTACATGCGTGTTCATGCCCGTCATTGTCTCCGGGCTAGCCCACTGAACTCCTTGCACACGGAACTCCGGTCAGATCTGTTTCCAGGAGCCCCCAGCACGCCGCCACCTGGTTCAGAGACTGAACGGCGCCCAGGCAGGCGGCGCCCCGGGCGCAGCCTGATGCCCTCGCTGCTCGTGGCAGCGAGGGCATCAGGGCGTCAGGCGGCGCGGGCTGTGGGTAACTGCGAGACCCACGTCGTGAGCCTGGTCAGGTGCTCGGGCTGCAGCCCGTGGTGTGGGTCGGGCTGAATGAGGAGGGTCGACGTTCCCTTCGCAGTGCGCTCCGCCGCCCATTCATGGTCGAGGCCGGTGAAGTCGTCGTCGATCCAGACGGCGGGGGCGTCGCCCAGCCAGGCGTCGACGTGGTCGCGCTTCCACAGGTAGCCGTTGGGGTGGCTGGTGGTGATCTCCGGACGCGGGAGATCGACGTACGGCAGGGTTGGAAGGCCGAGGAGCGGGCCGATGAGGGTGGTGGCGTCCTGGCGCCAGCTGGTACACCAGACCGGGGCGACCAGGCCGGTGCGGATGGCGTCCATGAGCAGGCGGCCGTGGTCGGGGTTGAGCCAGACGGTGACCGGGTTGTCGGCGCTGCGGCCGGCGGGGACGACATCGTGGCGGGCGTGCGTGGCCGGGGTCGAGCCGTGCTCGTCGGGGAAGGGTATGAGGACGCCGTCGATGTCGAGAAGCAGGTAGGGCGGGCGCATCGGTTCCTCCGGGGGAAGCCGGACGGGGGGCTGTCAGAGCTTGCGGGCGCGGATCAGCAGGGTGGTGGGCCAATGGCCCATGCGAGGGTCGTGGAACTCCTGGGCCGAGGTGAGCCAGAAGCCGGCCTGGCTGAGGCGCTTCTCCCAGCGGTCGGTGTCGAATTCCCAGCGGGCGATGGGGAGCCGGGAGCGGTCGGGGAGGGTGACGAAGTCGCGGCGGGGCCGGTCGTCGCCTGAAGGGCTTCGGCCGCCACGCTGCGGGTGGGGGACGGAGAAGGCGAGCACTCGTCCGGGCATGAGGCGCTGCGCGATGGCCGGCAACAGGAGCTCGGGGGCGACGAGGCCGACGGCGCCGAAGACGGAGTAGACCGCGTCGAACTGCTCGTCGGAGGCATGCAGGTAGTGCAGGGCGTGGCCGGCGACGAAGGCGAGGTTGTTCAGCCGTCCGTAGTGGGAGCGGGCGCGGCGGACCTGGAGGCCGACCAGGTCGACGCCGGTGACGCGGGCGCTATGGCGGGTGGCGAGGTGGGCGGCGTTGTGGCCGGGTCCGCAGCCGAGTTCCAGGAGTCGCTTGCCCCGCAGGTCCGGGCCGAGGATCTCGGCTCCGGGACCTTGGCCGGGTCTCGTGGTCCACTCCATCCGGGCGGGCACGGACAGGGGTTCGGCGAGTCTGGCGGCGGTGCGCTGAGCGGCGTGGGCGTGCCATGGGGATGCCTGGGCGAGCACGTCAGATCTCCAAGAGGTGGAGGACGTCGGTGAGGTGGCGACGGACCGCCTTGAGGTAGGCGGGGTCGGTGGTCGGGTCGTTGATCCAGCGGATGGACTGCTCCATGAACCACTCGACGGCCCACATGCGGTGCCAGCCCAGGGCCCAGTTCTCGGCGGTGAGCCCGCCGCGCGGGGCGAGAGCGTCGGGGGTGCCGCCGGCGGTGACGTACTGCTCCAGGAAGACGCGCAGGTGCACGGGGCGCGGGGGATCGATGGTGCCGTGCCAGCTGGCGAGGTCGAGCAGTCCGGGGCCGGTGAAGGCGCGGGCGAAGTCGAGCAGCCGCCAGCCGCGCTCGCCGATGTGGAGGCTGGTGGGATGGAACTCGGAGTGCACCCAACCGAACGGCTCCAGCATCGCTCCGGCCGAGCGGGCCTCGGCGGCCTGGGCGATCCGGTAGAGCGCATCCTCGACGTCGCCGGCGTCCTGCCACCGGTCGACCTTACGCAGCCGTTCGAGATGCTCCAGCGCCCGGGCCGGCAGCGTCCGCAGCCGCTCCTGATCGAGGACGGGCAGGGGCGGAGCCGTACGGGTGCCGTGCAGGACCACGGCTGCGGCGACGCCGTCGAGGTCGTCGGCCTCGCGTACGGAGGGTCCGAGGTCCTCCATGAGCATGCCGAGCCAGCCGTCCAGGACGGCGGAGGCGTGGACCTGGGGGACCGGTACGCCGAGGGTGTGGGCCAGGCGGAGGGCCTGGTCCTCGCTGTCGAAGGGCTTCTTGGCGTACTTGACGATGGCCGTGGTGCCGTCGGGGAAGGTGACGCGCTCGACTCCGGACATGGACCACACGCGTACCTCCTCCCGTACGGCGGTGGTCTGACCGGTCGCGGTGAGCACGTTGTCGAGGAGTTCGGTGCTGGGGTTAGTGGTCACGTGGGGGCTCCGGGGATGGGTGGTGGCGTCCGGGGCGGGCGAGGGACGCCGGCCCGCCCCGGAGCCTGATCGGGTGGGGTTACGCGGCGGGGTTCACGCGGTGGGCGTAGACCTGCTCGATCCAGCCCGCCTTGAACGCGGCGAGGTCGTCGCGGAAGTTCGCCATCGAGGCACCGTAGGGCGCGACGACGCCGCCGGTCTGGTCCGGCACGGACTGGCAGCCGTGCACGAGCCGGCCGCCGAGGGCGGCGTGGGCCTTGATGGACTCGATGCGACGGTGTTCGTTGAACCAGCCGCCGTGGTAGACCTCGTCGAGCATCCCGCCCATCTCGTCGTCCAGGTCGAAGACGACGGAGGTGGCGGCGGGGAAGAACCAGCACGGGCCGACGTTGGAGATGTGCCCGTCCAGCTCGACCTTGTTGAGCGCCATGAGCGTGGCGGCCTCGCGGAGCATCCGCAGGTGGTCGGCGGTGATCTGCGGCAGGCCGAGGCCGGCCAGGTGCTCGTCGCGGAAGAGGTAGGCGTACACCTCGTACGCGGTGGCCAAGACGCGGGCCGCGTCGGACGTGGACTCGCTGTGCTGCTTGATGAAGTCGAGCGCGAGCTGCTCGACCGCGCTCTCGGTCGTCTCGTTCGCGTCCAGGAGCTGGGACTTGACCAGCTCCCAGTCGGCGACGAGCCAGGTGTTCGACTCGAAGCGGAAGAAGTACTCGGCCGGGTCGATCGTGATGCGCCGGCCGTCGACCTGGATGCCGGGCAGGCGGCTCCAGCGCGGGTCGAACGCCTCGGGCAGCTCGACCGTGATGGCCGTGGTGTCGATGGTGGTCACCGTGTCTCCGTCTCTGATCGGCCAGGTTCGGGCACAGGAATGCCCGAGCCTGGTGTGGGCGTACGGAACTTCGGGGTGCCGCCCGGACCAAGGGGGAGCCTGGATCACGGTCGCGCCGTTCCGGGCGGCTGCTGATAAGTGAACCGTGGTCACGCTCAGTGGGTACGGTGGAAGGCAGTTGAAGCGGTATACGCGGTTTACAGCCCCGGAGTGGAGGCGATCGTGGCGGCGCCGAGAGAACCCAACTCCCGTCTGCGTGAAGTCATCGTGGCGGTCGACTGCACCTACGAGGCCCTCGCCAGAGACGTACGGCGCATCGCCGCCGAGAACGGCGAGATCCTCCAGACCAACAAGTCGGCCATCTCGCACTGGGTGAACGGCACCCGTGCCCCGTCCGGCCGGGTAGGTCAGTACCTGGCCGAGGCGCTGTCCCGCCGAGCGGGGCGCACGGTCACCCAGACCGAGATCGGCCTCCAGGCCGGTGATGACGAAGCGCCGGCGGAATCCGACCCTGTCCTCGCGGTCACCGACCTGGGCCGGGCTGACGTCGAGCGCCGCCGCTTCCTCGCCATCGCGGCCTTCACAACCGCCGGCGTCGCCATGCCGCTCGGCTACGACCACGAAGCCACTGCCCGCATGCTCCGCGCTCGCACGGGCGCGTCGCTGGTCGGCGTGGAGGACGTGGACGTCGTACGCCAGATCACTGCGGCCTTCAGCGCCGCCGACGAGCGCCTCGGCGGCGGGCACGGCCTGACCACCGTCACCGCGTACCTCGCCGACACAGCCGCCCCTATGCTGCGCGGACGCTTCCCCAGCGAAGCCTTACGCCGGGCCGCCTTCGGCGCCGTCGCCGAACTCGCCTACCTCGCAGGGTGGAAGCACCACGACCTCGGCCAGGAAGGCGCCGCCCAGCGCTACTACCAGGTCGGCTACAAGCTCGCCTGCGAAGCCGACCCCCACGGCCACGCCGCCTGGATGATGCGCGCCCTCGCCCACCAGGCCCTGAGCCTCAAGCAGCCCCACCACTGCGTCGACCTCGTCGAAGGCGCCCTCCGCACAGGTCTCGGCCACGTCGACGGTCAGACCGAGGCGCTCCTCCACATCACCCACGCCCGCGCCTACGCCGCCACCGACGAGAACTCGTCGGCCGCGCGCGCCCTGCTCGCCGCCGAAGACGCCCTCCTCCGCGACGACGGCCCCCAGCCCAGCTACTCCCGCGTCAGCGGCCCCGCCGCCGGCACCGTGGCCAGCCACACCGCCCGCACCCTGACCGACCTCGCCGACCACATTGGCACCGAGCAGCAGCACCGCGATGCCCTCACCCGCTGGGACCCCGAGAAGTACAAGCGGGTCCACGCTCTCACCCACGCCGACCTCGGCGACAGCCTCGCCGCCCAGGCCCGCGCTGACGAGGCCGTCGCCGCTTGGACCCAGGCTCTGGTCCTCATGGAGGGCATGACCTCCGACCGCACCCGCAAGGCGATCATCTCGATCCGCTCCACGCTCGCGGTCTACCAGCGCCGCCGCGTTCCCGGTGCCGCCGATCTCGCCCGCCGCGCCCGCGAGGCCCTCGCCTAACATGCCCAACAACCTGCCCGACGAAGGGAACACCGTGACCCAGCACACCGACGACCAGCCCAAGGCCCTCAAGCCGGCGCTCGAATCGATGACCCTGCTGGTCGCGGCCGTCATCGTCCACGACAAGGCCACCAACCGCGTCGTCCTCCTCCAGCGCAGCGAGAACGCCAAGTTCGCCCAGGGAATGTGGGACCTCCCCGTCGGTAAGAGCGAGCCGGGCGAGCCCATCACTGAGACCGCGGTCCGCGAGCTCTACGAGGAGACCGGCCTCGCGGTGAAGGCCGAGTCCCTCAAGGTCGCCCACATCATCCACGGCGCTTGGGGCGTCGAAGCTCCCAACGGTTTCCTCACGGTCGTCTTCGCCGCCCACGAATGGACCGGCGAACCCGAGAACCGCGAACCCCGCAAGCACTCCCAGGTCCGCTGGGTCGACGCCGACACCATCCCGGAAGCGTTTGTGGATACGACCGCGAGCGCCCTCCACCGCTACCTCAACACAGGGCCGCAGGTATCGCTGGACGGCTGGTGATGTCGTAAAAGGTTCGTGGCTGGTTGCGGCGTTGATTTGAACTGTCACCTAGTACGCGGCGGCACACGTTCATAGACAGGATCGAGTTGAGCGGCTCCTTCGGGGGAACGGTAGCGGACGCGCGTACGGAGCAACCGCCCAGGCGAATAATCGAGACCGCCGGTGTAGACGTCCTTGCCGCTCGTCTCTAGCCACACCATGGCCATATTGGTAGCGCACAGCCAGTCATCAAGCCACTTGCGATCCATGACCAGCTCGTTCTGCCCGCCGCCGGTGACTTTGCGCACCGAGGCGACGACGCCTCCAGCTGTATCGGTCCAGTTTGCTTGGCCGTCCCAACGTAGCGACCCCACCGACGATCCAAAGATCTTCGGTGCTGGCGCATCCAGAGAAATTGTTTCCATGGTGCCGGCGTACTCGTACTCACCCAGGATCTCGTAGGACGCCCGCTCAGTGGGCACTGCGAACGGATGCCTGTACTCATGGTTCATTACGTGGGCGTCGCTGGCGTAGTGAAGACCTTGCGGGTACTCGCCGACGAATCCCCTTAGGAAGATCGGTCCTCGGAATAGGTCGTGCCCTGCGAGGTCTCGACCCTTCAGCTCCTCTAGCAGGGCGTCCAGATCGCTGGTGGCAACGAACAGGCTGGTGATGAGGGTCCAGATACTGGGGCGGTTACCATCAGTTGATGGTGTCGGCTTCCACTCATAACTCCCGGTGATTACAACTCGCTCTTTGTTTTCGGGGCCGACGAAGTCCAAAGGGACATTGGGCAAGTCACTGTCGTCAGCAACCCTCTGCTCGGCCACTGGATCGGCGTAGCCCGACCAGTCATATGCAGGAATGTCAGGCCGCGGCGCCGGTGGGGCGAGTGGTGGCTCGCACATGGTCGGATCCATCTGACGCAGACCGTCCGATTGCGGGTGTGGTGTCGCTGGCTCAGGAGGATCCCAGTCTCTGACGGTTCGCGGGGCATGGTCGCTGACCTGTCCGACGAGGCGGGACAGTGCGATCCATTGGTACTTCTTGCCGATTCGCTCGATCCACTTTGGCTTGCTACGTCCCGCGCCGTAAGTGTGGAGAACGTGCCGGTCGAAGGCCGCGTGCAGACGTGGCTCATATCCGAGATCAATGACCGCGCGAACGATGTACCGAGCCGCCTCGTCGGGCTCAATATCGGTGAAGTCGCGAAATGCGTGCTTGATCTGGTACGTGAAGAAATCGTCATGGATGCAACTGAAGTGAATCTTTGGGTAGTCGGTTCCGTTGTACGCTTCGACGTCATCGGAGCCTGGCCACTCGATTGGCCAAGCAGTCTCGTAAGGGGGTTCGGTCCGTGACAGCTCGACCAGGTTCGGCAGAGCGCCTCGGTCAGCTGCACCGCTGATAATGCTCCGTGCCTCGTCGCGGAGAGCGGCATTCACGACCGGCTGAGCAGCGAAGAGTGCGTTCCAGACCGCTTCTGCCGAGCCTGCCCAGTCGCTGCTGCTGCCGCCACGCAGGAGTGCCGCATAGGAGGCGTAGCAGGCGCGCTCTGCAACCCATTCATCGTCGACCGCCAGGAACGTGTTCAACACATAGGAGGCTTGGTCTGGATGGCGCGTGAGAAGTCGGGCGGCCGCGAGCGTAGCACTGTCTCGTACGCGCCGGTCGGAACAGCCCGTGCACCACAGGAGGGCCGTGACCCATAGCTGGCAGGTCTGCCGGCCGACTGCGTCAATGTCTTTGAGCTGGGCCCAGGTGATAAGTCGGTCGACGGCACCATTGGTCTTGTGGGTCTCGTGGAGCCAAGGGGTGAGGAGAACGTCACGCCTTGCCATTGGGGCCCGGGACAGTACGTTGTGGAGAAAACGGGAATTCAACGGGTGATCTGGGCGCGGGGCGAGACGGAACAGCATGTCCATCGCGTCGTGGACAACTGCCCTGGAGCGCAGCGCTTGGATGACGCATGCGCCGGTCCTGTTGGTAATGGTCGCTGCGGAGCGCCAAGGAAGACCGGCGATAACTGCGGTCAGCGCAGCAGTGTCGCCGCAGGCGTCACTGAAGTCGGTGAGTTCGATGCCGAACCGGTGGCTCACAGTGACAGACAGGGCCTCAAGCAGGCCGGCATCCGGTTCCGAGTCCAGGCCGATGAGGTGCCTGAGACTCCCGCTCTGCAGCGCCTCTCCCACGGCTTCCGGCGTGGTCATATCCCGGAGGGCTTCGGAAACCACCAGGTGGTGGCCGAGACGTTCAAATGCCACAACGACGACATGGCCGCCGTCCGCGGTGTTGAGGGGGTCGATGTCCTCGGCGAGCAGACCCTCTCCGATCAGAGCCTCGAGTAGGGAATTCTGGGCGGTGTGGTCCGGCCAGAGCCCACGAAGGAGCACTGAAGCGTCTGGCCGGGTCAGCCAGGCGGTCGGCGTAGCACCGATCGCGTGCGCGAACGCGTACATCGCCCGGTGAACGATCCGGTCGGTGCGAGGCGCGTCGAGTTGGCTGCTGATCCGCTCGTTTGCGGAATCCAGCAAGAGGTGAGCGAGTTCGTCGATACCCATCGACGCCTGGTCCAGGGATAGCCGGGAGCCTTGCTTGAGGGCGTCACACAGCAGTCGCAGAAACAGGGGATTGTCGAACTCTCCGTGGATTGGCGGTGCGGTTGGCGGCTCCAGGCCGTAGTGGTCGGCATACTCCGTCACGGCCTCGAACTCGACGCCTTGGAACCCGCGGTGGATGAAGGTCGGCATATCCAGACCGGACGGGACAATCTGCTCGGTGTAGTGAGATCGCAACGTGAATACGACGCGCAGGTTCTCAAAGCGGCTGATGATGCCGACCAGGCGGTCTAGCTCATCACGCCAGACTGTTCGCGGGCGTGTCTCGTTCAATGCGTCGATAACGACGAGCATCGGACTGCCCGAGCTTCGCCCGGCCTGATCCAGGATTGCGAGAACCTCCTCACCTGTGAGATCGGTCGGCAGGTGCAAGCGCTCGCGGAGCTGCGTCAGCAGGTCGCCATCGCGAAACCAGCGACCGTGGACGAACAGACTGGGGCGACGACGCGACAGGCGCCGTGCAACGGCATCGAGCGTGACGAACGTCTTGCCGCGGCCAGCATCACCGGACAGGAGCATCGAGCGCGCGCCGGGCAGCCGTTCGAACGGGCCAGCGACGAAGGAGATTAGCTCTTCGACGGCCTGCTTTAGCCCCCGCAACGCGTCCACA
The DNA here is from genome assembly GCF_042732005.1 of Streptomyces sp. NPDC059851. Lineage (NCBI taxonomy): Bacteria > Bacillati > Actinomycetota > Actinomycetes > Kitasatosporales > Streptomycetaceae > Streptomyces > Streptomyces sp. NPDC059851. The sequence continues at coordinate 34,949 of NZ_JBHWJJ010000006.1, forward strand.
CGCGCTGCTGGGAAGGCGACCATGTATTCGGCCTGATGCTGCCGCCATGTAGGTGAGTCCCACTCGTCGCCATGTGCGGCAGTCAGTGCCTCGCTCTCAGCCTGCTCGGCGTCGGACACTGAGGCGTGGGAATTTTGAAGTGTTCTGTCAAGAACTTGGAGTGAGGCGTCGCAGGGTTGGTCTCGCCAGCGCTGCAGCGCCGTGACCACGTGGCGGACCGCGTCCCGTGCGTCAGTCAGGTCGATGGGCCGGCTGCCCCCGTAGGGCTCTGCATCGCGAAGCTGATCAATCTGCTGCCCAAGCAGGGAGGCGTGACTGTCCAACGTCGCATGCCATTCCGGATCGCCACACAAGGCAGCAATGGCATCCAGCGCTGGCACATCCACCCTGAGTTCCGGGACGTACCGAGGACGCGCAGCCCAGACTGCGTCGTCAAGGCGGTTTTGCCACCAGTGCTCCGGCAGGACGTCGGAGTCGAACCAGTAGCGTGCTCGCGCACCTGAAGGATCGCCCTTCCGTAGCCGGGTGACCAGGTTGGTGTACCACTCGATGCGGAATTCGACCGATACGCCTAGTTCTGTGGCTTCCTTCCGCCAGTTGCTCAGCCAACCGCCTTCCCCGTAGACCTTCTCCTGCAGAGACTTGCCCTTGCGTGCAGTGGGACCTGTCGGATCCACGGGGATGGCGATCGTGTACTGCACGATGCGGGGGTGCACCGTGAGTGCTGCTGTCACGGACTTGTTGAGCTGGCTCTCGTCCACGTCGTCCTGATGCACCCAGAACTTGGCCTGCCAGCCGACTTCACTTCCGTCAGGCAGTGTCCAGAAACACTCGACACCGCCGTCTCCGCCAGAGCCGTTGAGGCTGACAAAGGTGGCGTCAGCGTGCGGCGATTCTTCTGCCGCCAGTTCGCAGATGAACTGCTCGAACCCGTCCCTCTGCCCGCCGGCGCCCAGGGCGCGGATCCGAGTGAAGTCGATATCGGGAAGATGCATTCCCGCCACCCCTTGCCGCAACGTACGACCAGTGCCGCAGTGGAGCGTAGAAGTAAAGAATGCCCCATGCAGCTGGCAGAAGGGGACCCCGTTCCGCCTACACCTGGGGCACGACGATATACCGCATCAGAGGGCCCGGACCCCAAAAGATCCCAGGGTCCATCGAGTTCCATGATCGGTGGGGTAAGAGGCAGGCCCAGGGTTGGGTCGGAGCCGGTATAACGGGCCTACCCCCGCCTCTCAGCGTGGATCCCGAACCGAGTGATCTCGCAGCCCTCGAGGCGTCAAACGCGGGTCCACCCGTTGGCGAACTCGCATTGGAGGTCCGTCCAGCGGCGCTGTTCGGCGGGGATGTGGCTGGGGTAGCCGAGGCGTCCCACGCCCTTGACCCACTCGTCCCAGAGGCCGCCGGGCTCTGTGAAGCGGTCGGCGTGGTGGGTGCCGAGGAGGGCGTCGAGGCGGAGGAGGGCACCGAGGGCGGCGGGCTGGTCGTAATGAAGGTCGGTGTGGGGGAGGTAGTGGTCGAGGTAGGCGGTGAGGATCTCGGCGTCGGCGTGGGTGCCGAAGCGGGCCAGGGCGAAGCAGTAGGCGCTGCCGGAGTAGCAGACCTCGCTGGCCAGGAGCAGGTCGCCGATGCGTGCCCGGAACCGTTCGCGGCGGTCGACGCCGATCAGCCAGGCGGCGGTGAGGCGCGAGCGCCATTCGTAGCCGAGGAGAGCTTCCAGTTCCTCGTCGGTGATCGCGGCGGCGTCATTGAGCAGGTGTCGGGTGAAGCGGGTGGTGTGCCACCACCGGGGGCCCAGGAACCGCCCGCCGTTCAGTACGAGGTAGCGCGGGAGGCCCCCGTACGTCCTCGTCACGTAGCTCTTGACCACATGGCCGTAGCCGATTTCCTCGGGGTGCTGGGGCGGCATCGGTCACCTCTCCGGGTGCAGGTCGGTACGGTCGATCCAGGTGGGGGCGACGAAGATGTTGTCGCCGGTGGGTGCTTCTGAGGCTTCCAGCAGGGACCAGGTGCGGGACTCCTCGACCAGGTGCTCCCAGGGCCCGGTCCAGTCGAGTTCCCAGTCCAGGGCGGGCCCGGAGACGCCGTATGTGCCGCCGGCGTCCACGCGCCAGAACTGGGAGTAGAGGATCACCTGGGCGTGGTCGGCCAGGTCGTTGATGATCTCGGTGAAGTGGGTCGAGGGCCAGCCGGGGGCGTCGTCCGCAGTGGTGGCTCGTAGGCGCGCGGTGAGCGGCGGGACAACAGGGTTACGGACGCCGAGTTCGGTCAGCGCCCAGCGGATGCCGACAGACTCGGTCCAGTCAGGTGGGGTCGCCCGTTCCAGGCAGGCGCGGTAGGCGCGGCGCAGGGGCTCGATGGCGCCGTCGATCTCCAGGCTCGCCAGGGCCATGGCCGCCCATTCGCGAACGGTCGGGTTGTTGCTGTCCAGCAGGCCGGTGAGAGCGGGGCCGCAACGGGGATCGCCCACCTCTTCGAAGACCTCGATGGCGGTCAGCTGACCGAAGCCGCCGAGGGAAGGCAGGCCGTTGATGACGGCGGGTATGGCGTCGGCGCCGATCCAGATCAGCTCCGCGCGGGCGTCGTAGGACACGTCGGCCTTGCCGTCGAGCTGCTGGACGAGTGTCTCCATGTGGGAGGTCATGACGCGGAGTGGTTCCGGCGCCAGAAGGTGGGGAGCCACCAACAGAGCACCGAGTGGTCGTCGGGCCACGGGGCGCGGTCCTCGGCTGCCCACTCCTCGAAGGAGTCGCGTGTCAGGTCGATGGGGCGCCAGGTGGGGTCGAGCGGCTCGTTCTCGGCCGGAGGGCGGACGAATCGGCGGCCGTGCTCGTCGCAGGCGCCGAACTCCTGGTAGTTCCGCTGGGCCTCGATGAGGGAGACCTTGTTCGCCCCGCCTGCCATGGTCGGCCAGCGGAACTGGACCCCGTCGTCCTCCCAGGAGCAGACGGGGCAGATCTCGTACGAGCCAGGCATCGCGTCCAGTACACGGTGCCCGCAGCACGGGCAGGGGTAGGAGTCGCTCACCTGCGTAGTTTCGATGCAGGTCCCGCTCGTGTGCCATGGATTTCTCTGCCTCGGGATCCCCGGCCAGTCCGCAGCCAGTCCGCAGGACACCCGTAAACGGCCGTCGGGAGCCAACGCACGCCAACCACGAAATCCCAGGTCAGGGTCCTGCGCGGGGCTCCGCCGCAGGTCAGGATCCGGCTTCAGACATTCCGCTTCAATGTGTAGTCGTGTGCATGCTGCACGTTGAGCGCTGAGCCAAACGCGCAAGTCAGAAGGGGTCGGACTCTGTCGAGTCCGACCCCTTCTGCATTCCCGTGCTGAATTGGTGCGGACTTCTCAGCTGCTTCGGGGCGGTGTGAGCGTGTCGAGGTCCAGGGTGACCTCGAAGGGCACGGGTCGCTGGAGGGTGCCCCGGAAGATGCCGGCGGGCGCGTACGCGCCGGTGGGTTCGTCGAGCTCGTAAACGTGGACGACGGGTGCCCCGCCCTCCTCCTCGATGCACCAGCTACGCCGACAGGAGGGAGCCCGCTCCCGGCCCGGGGGCGTCAGCCGGGGTCGGGAGGGGAAGGGTCGGGGCATGTTCGTTACTGCGAGTGCGGCCCGCAAGGGGCTCCTTCCGCTGATCAAGAAGGTCAACGAGGGTCACGAGGCCGTCGAGATCGTCTCCGAGCACGGCGATGCCGTGTTGCTGTCCGCCGAGGACTACGCGGCGCTGCGCGCGGGCTCGTATCCGTGGGGTTCTCCGGCGAACACCCGCGGATGAGCGGGCGGTCCGTGGTCACAAGCCGCGGACCGCGGCGATCGTGAAGGTGGTCGGGGTGCCCGGGGTGCCCATGGGGCCGCCCTTGTCGAACTGGGAGCGGACCACGAGCGTGCGGCCCGGGACGTGGGTCAGCGTCGTCGGGATCTGGAGGTCCGGGTCCGTGAGCGTGCGGACCAGGCGGGCCCTCGTGCCGTCCGGGGTAACGCGCCACCGGGTCAGGGTGTTGGTGGTGTTGTGGGCCACGCGCAGGCTGCCGTCCGGGGCGAGGTCCAGCCCGTCGGCGTGGGTGAGGTCGCCGCCCTGGAGCGTGACGCGCGACAGTGCGCCCGTGCGCAGGTCGATGCGGTGCAGGTCGCCCGCGATCATGTCCACGGTGAGCAGGTACCGGCCCGCCCGGTCCGAGGTGATCCCGTTGAGGCTGAAGGTGCGCCCGGGGACCGGGGTGAGCCGGCCGCTCAGGTCGTACGCGGGGGTGAGGGTCCCGGAGCCCGAGGCCAACTGGACCGGGGTGACCTTGTAGACGACCGCGCGGACGCTGTCGGTCAGGTAGGCCGTGCCGTCCGGGGTGATGGTGAGGTCGTTGACGAAGCGGGGGTCCGCCCCGGGGACCTCGAAGCGGGCGAGGCGGGTGCGGGTCGCGGTGTCGTAGACGGTGACCCCGGCGGTGGAGTCGGTCACCCACAGGCGGCCGTGGGCGTCGACGCGCAGGCCGTTCGCCGTGCGGCGGCCGTCGGTCCCGGAGGGCAGGAACACCTCGGCGCCCGCCCGGCCGGGCAGGGCCCGGTAGACGGTGCCGTCCGCGTACGAGCCGACGTAGACCGCGTGGTCGTGGGGGTCGGTGGCTATGCCCTCGGGGTAGACCTTCTCGCCGGGGAGGGTGAACGCCGTGGAGATCCGGCCGTGGCCGTGTGCTGCCGCCGCCGTCGTCTGCGCCGCCTGCGTCGCCGTCCGTGGCGTCGGCGCGGCATGGGCCAGCGGTACGGCGGTCAGGGTGAGGGCCGCCGTCAGGGTCAGGGTGAGGGTCGCGCCGGGCAGGAGCTTTTTCGACACGTGGACCTACCTCTTCCTTAAAGGTCACATGATCAGGTGAGTGGGAATGTAAGTTAGAGTTCTAATATTCGCAAGGGGGCTACCCTTGGGTGATGACCTCCATGCCCCCCGAGGAGCGGATCGGCTCGCACGTCAAGCGCGCCGAGCAGGCGCTCCTCGCGGCGAAGAACACGGCGCTCAAGCCGTCCGCGGTGACGGTTCCGCAGTACGCCGCCCTGCTCTGGCTCGCCGAGAAGCCGGGCATCTCCGCAGCCGCGCTCGCCCGCCTGTGCGGGGTGACGCCCCCGACCATGACCACCGTGCTGAAGAACCTCCAGGAGCGCGGGCTCATCGAGCGCTCCCCGCACGAGTGGCACCGCAACGTCCTGGAGACGCGCCTCACGCCGGAGGGGCGGGCGGTGATGGAGCAGGCTGACGCCGCCGCCGTGGCGGTGGAGCGGGCGCTCGCCGCCGAGTTCTCCGATGAGGAGCGCGAGTTGCTGGTCCAGCTGCTGGGGCGGTGCGTGCGGGTGCTCGACGCGCAGAGGTGATCCGCCCCCGCCCGGTTCCCGCAGGCCGATGTTCGGCTCGTATTTTTGCCGGTTCTTGGAACGGAATGCTGCATTCGGGCATCAGAAGCAAGGGGGATGCCCACAGCTTCTGTCCCGCTCGGGGGCAGCCATGACCGTTCGGAGCGAAGTCCGTGCACCAGTACCCGCAGCGCCAGCGGCCCGACGACCAGCCGCGCCCGCCGTACCCGCAGTACGAGGACCAGCCGCCTCGGCAGGCGCCGCAGGGGTACCCGCCGCACGCGGAGCAGCGCGGCCGTCAGCCGTACCCGGATCCGCACGCCCAGCAGCCGCCGCCGCCACCGGGCCACGAGGGGTACGAGCACCCGTACGAGCCGCACCCGGCCGGTCCGCCGTGCCCGGATCCGAGTGCCCACATACGCCCGCGGCCCGGCGGCGACGCGCACGGGTCCGGCTCCGAGCCGCCCCGCAAGCGCTCGCGCCGCGCGATATGGATCAGTGCCACCCTGGCCCTGGTCCTGCTGCTGGGCGGCGGGGGCTTCGCGGCTTGGAAGCTGGAGTGGTTCTCCGGCAACGGTGAGAGCGTGAGCTTCGGCAAGGACCAGGCGTCCGGCAAGGGCTCGGGCGACGGCGGCGGGGCGCAGGGCGCGGCCAAGCCATCCGGTGACCCGGACGTGCAGATGCCGACCGGTCCGAAGGCCGAGTTCAAGCAGACCGCCAAGCTCGACGACGGCACGATCGTCGCCAAGACGACGCTGGTCGGCGCCAAGTCCGGCTTCACCGGCGACGTGTGGGTGTGGGCGCCCAAGCAGTACGACGACCCGAAGTACGCCAAGAGCGGCTTCCCGGTGCTCATCGCGCTCCCCGGCGGCGAGGGCTACCCGACCAACTACTGGGCCGACCGCAGCCTCGGCCTGCACAAGGCGATCAGCGAGGGCGTCCAGGCCGGCACCAGCCTGCCGTACGTCGTGATCATGCCGGTGCTCAACCCGGACACCAAGTACTACTACGACGGTTCCGACATCCCCGGCCAGCCCAAGATGGGCACCTGGATGGCCGAGGACGTCCCGAACTTCGCGAAGGCCAACTTCCGCACGTACAAGTCCCGTGACGGCTGGGCCTTCATGGGCTCGTCCTCCGGCGCCTTCGTCGGCATGAAGACCGTCCTCCAGCACCCGGACAAGTTCAAGGCCGTGATCGCCAGTGGTGGCGAGATCGTCCCCGACTCCCCGCTCTGGAAGGGCCACCAGGCGGAGATGGACGCGAACAACCCGGAGAAGCTCGCCAAGAAGCTCATCGACAGCAACGGTCCGGAGGTCTACATCAACTTCCAGATCGGCACGAAGGAGGGCGGCAAGGACCGGATGGTCAAGTTCCAGCAGCAGTACGGGAAGGGCCCCGTCAAGACCACCATCCGCGACATCCAGAACGGCGAGCACAACGGTTGGCACTACGTCCGGGGCATGAAGGAAGGCTCCCTGGAGTGGATCAGCAAGGTGCTCAAGGCCCCGAAGCCCGAAGCGGGCTGATCCCCCGTCCGGCCAGGTCGGCGGCACGATGCCCGGGGCGGCGTGGTCCGCACCACGTCACGCCCGTCCCAGGCAACCCATCCGGTCGTTGAAGCCTCTGTAACGGGTGTAAGGGGGACCGATCGGTCCGACCCGCGCCCGTCGGCGCGCCGGAGAAGGAACGGGACAATTCGTGCAGCATGACCAGCTCCAGGGCGACGGCCGCCTCGCGGTCGGGGAAGGCCCCGTGACCACGGGCCCGACCCGCCCCAAGCGCCGCCCGCGCAGGCTTCTGATCGTCGGCGGGCTCGCGTTCGCACTGACCGCCGGGGGCGGAGCGGCGGCGTACAAGTTCGGCCTCTTCTCGGACATAGGGGATCCCATGTCCTTCGACAAGGTCAAGGCGACGCCCGCCGCAACCCAGGACGTCCGGCCGGGCGTCAGCATGCCCACCGGACCGAAGGCGTCCTTCGTCCGCACCAGCCGGCTGCCCGACGGCACCCAGATCGCCAAGACGACGCTGACCGGCGCGAAGTCCGGCTTCACCGGCGACGTGTGGGTCTGGGTGCCCAAGGAGTACGACGACCCGAAGTACGCCAAGAGCGCCTTCCCCGTCCTCATCTCCCTCCCCGGCGGTCGGGGCTACCCCAAGAACTACTGGGGCACGGGCCCCGGCCTCGGGCTGCAGCAGGCCGTGGCCGACGGGGCGAAGGCGGGCACCAGCCTCCCCTTCATCCTCGTCATGCCGGTGATCAACGCCGACACCAAGCACCACTTCGACGGCTCGGACATCCCCGGGCAGCCCAAGATGGGCACCTGGATGGCCGATGACGTCCCGGCTTTCACGAAGGCCAATTTCCGCACCTTCACCTCCCGCGACGGGTGGGCCATCATGGGCTCATCCTCGGGCGGCTTCGGCGCGTTCAAGCACGTCCTGAAGCACCCCGACCGCTTCAAGGCGGCCATCGCGAGCGGCGTCGACATCGTCCCCGACTCCCCGCTGTGGAAGGGGAACAAGCAGGCCATGGACGCGAACAACCCGGAGAAGCTCGCCCAGAAGCTGATCGCCGCGGGCGGCCCGGAGGTCTACATCAACTTCCAGATCGGCACCGCGGAGAGCGGCCGCGACAAGGCCGAGAAGTTCATGAAGGAGTACGGCAGGGGCCCCGTGCACACCCGGCTGCAGGTGATCCAGGATGGTGAGCACAACGGAAAGTCGTATGTTCGCGGCATGAGGGAGGGCTCCCTGGAGTGGATCAGCAAGGTGATGTTGGCACCGACCCCCGATCCCGGCGTGCGCTGAACGCCGTCGTGAGGGGGGCGTCCGCGGCGGCCGTCGCCGGTGTGGCGGCCGTCCTCGCCGTGGGCTTCGTCAAGGCGACGGACGAGGACGCGGGCGCCGTGCACCCCTTCCCCGGGGTCGGCGTGCTCATGGCGAACGGGGAGCACTGGTGCACGGCGAGCGTCGTCGACAGCCCCAAGGGCACCGTCGTCGCCACCGCCGCGCACTGCGTGGCCCCGGCCGGCGAGAACGGCGAGCCGGGCGAGGTCGCCCCCGACGGGCGGGCGATCGGCGAGCTGTCCTTCGCCCCCGCCTTCTCGGGCGAGGGCGAAGGCAGGCAGCCGCTCGGCGTGTGGAAGGTCCGGGCGGTCCACGTGGACGAACGCTGGACGAAGTGGGGCGAGGACACCGCCGACTACGCGTTCCTCAGCGTCGAGCCGGACGAGGACGGCCTGACCGTCCAGCAGGCCGTCGGTGCCGGGGAGGCCCCGGCGCCCGAGTGGACCTCCGGCTACGAGCGGGACGTGACGGTGGTCGGCTACCCCGAATCCGGCCGCAACCCGCAGAACAAACCCGTCTCCTGCACCACGCAGACCACCCACGACGAGGACGACCCGGCCATGCTGTACATCAGCTGCGCCGGCTTCTGGACGGGCACCAGCGGCAGCCCCTTCATCGCCGACCGCGGCGGGCCCGGCAGCCCCGGCCGGCTGATCGGCGTGCTGAGCGGCGGGGACACGGACGTGGACTCCACGGCCGCGCTGTTCGACGAGCGGGCCAGGGCCCTGTACGAGCGGGCGGCGAACGACTGAGGGCCGCAGGCCCGCCCGGCGGGCCCGGCCCGCCCCCCGGAACCGGCCCGCCCCCCGGAACCGGCCCGCCCCCCGGAACCGGCCCGCCCCCCGGAACCGGCCCGCCCCCCGGAACCGGCCCGCCCCCCGGAACCGGCCCGCCCCCCCGGAACCGGCCCGCGGCTCCGGAACCGGTCCCGCCCGCGCCGGCCGCGGGCTGGGCGCGGGCGCCGGGATCAGTCCTTCAGGAGGCCGTTCAGCTCCCCGTACGCGAGGGCGTCGCCGACCGCCGTGTACGTGCCGTCCGAGAGGAGCTCCTCGGCGGCGCGGCGCACCACGCCGTACGCGGCCTCCGCGACCCAGGAACCCAGGCTGACACGGGCCGCGCCCAGCTTGCCGAACTCGGCCACGGACGGGGCGCCGGGCCCGGCCAGGACGTTCAGCGGGGCGTCGATGCCGCGGGCGAGCTCGGCGACCACGGTCGGGTCGGTGACCCCGGGCACGAAGACGCCCGAGGCGCCCGCCCGCAGGTAGGCGGCGGCGCGGGAGAGGGTCTCGTCGAGGCGGGTGGCGGGGTCGCCGAGGCCGAAGAGGTAGGTGTCGATCCGCGCGTTGACGTACAGCGGGACCCCGGCGGAGTCGGCCGCGGCGCGGGCCGCGGCCACGCGCTCCGCGTGCTCGGCGGGTTCGCGGGTGCCGTCCTCGATGTTGATGCCGACCGCGCCGGCTGCGACGACCCCGGCGACGGTCTCCCCGACCCCGGCCGGATCGGCGCCGAAGCCGCCCTCGATGTCGGCGGTGACGGGCACGGAGACGGCCCCGGCGACCCGGGTGACGAGGTCGAGCGCGCGGTCCCGGGCCAGCAGGTCCCCGTCGGGAGCGCCGAGGGACCAGGCGACCCCGGCGCTGGTGGTGGCGACGGCCGGGGCTCCGGCCGCCTCGACGAGCCGGGCGCTCATCACGTCCCAGGCGTTGGCCAGGGCGAGCGGGGCGGTGGGCGTGTGCAGGGCGGCGAAGCGGCGGGCGAGGTCAACGTGGTTGGTCATGGGGCCAGTCCAGCAGACGGCCCCGGCCCCTGACCGGCGGTTTTGCGACATCTACGTCCACCGCTCCCGGAACGGCATCGTCCGAACGGCATCGTCCGCGCGACGTCCGCGTCCTCACCCGCGCCGTGCCCCCGGGCTCCTGCGTGCCGCGGCGCCCCGCGCGTCTTCCGGCCGCGCCCGGCCGCACCGGCGCCCGCCCGGCCACGTCCTCAGGGAGCCAGGCCCGCCTTCAGGCCCGTACCGCACAGCGGGACCACCGCCGTGCGGCCGCCCAAGGGGTCCGACGGGGCGTACGGGCCCACCGCCGCCCAGCAGGCGGCCGCCGTCGGCTCCACGAAGAGCCCCCGCCCGGCCAGGTCCCGCTGCGCGGCGCGCAGGGCCTCTTCGGACACCGTCAGGAAGGTGCCCCCGGACTTGCGGACCGCCGCCAGGATCTGCCGGGCCCGCGGCGGGGCGGGGATGGCGATCCCCTCGGCCAGCGTGGGCCGCTGCTCCACCGGGTCCGCGTCCTCCGCACCGGCCTCGAACGCCGCGGCCAGCGGGGACACCGCCGCCGCCTGCACCGCGATGAGCGCCGGCGGGCGCACCCCGCGCCGGGCCAGTTCCTCCACCGCGAGCGCAGCGCCCAGCAGCAGGGTGCCGTTGCCGACGGGGACGACGAGGGCCTCGGGGAGTCGGCCGCCGAGCCCCTCCCAGACCTCGTACGCGTACGTCTTGGTGCCGTGCAGGAAGTACGGGTTGTAGACGTGGCTCGCGTAGAAGACGCCGGGGAGGTCGGCCTCGGCCCGTGCCGCCTCGGCGGTGGCCTCCCGGCCGCCCGGCACGACACGGACGGCGGCGCCGTGGGCCCGCATCTGTTCGGTCTTCTTCGCCGAAGTGCCCTCGGGCACGAAAATTTCACAACTCAGCCCGGCGCGGGCGCAGTACGCCGCGACGGCCGTTCCCGCGTTGCCGCTGCTGTCCGCGATCACCCGCTCCGGACCCAGCCGCCGGGCCAGTTCCACGAGCATCACCGCACCCCGGTCCTTGAACGAACCCGTCGGCATCAGGAAGTCGAGCTTGGCGTGAACCCGCTCCGCGAGCGGCACCAGCGGAGTGTTCCCCTCCGAGAGGGTGACCGAGAAAGCGCCCGGCAGTGGTAGTGCGGAGCCGTACCGCCAGAGCGAATTGGGTCCGGCGGAGGGGCTGAGCTCGATGGCCGGATCCGGTGTGAAGTCGAGGTCCCACGGGCCGCTGCAGACGGGGCAGCACCACGGCGCCGTCCGGGCGTCCGCGCGCGTGCCGTCGTCGGGGCAGACGTATCCGGGGATTGCGTGCGTCATGTGCGGAGCACCTTTGCTCGTTCATGGCCGTTGTATGGCACGGATGTTACGCGTTCGCCTTCCCCTTGTGGGATGCCGAGCCGCTGGGCCAACCTTTCGGAGGCGGCAGCGCGGCAGCCCCTCCGCGAGTTGTCATGGTCATGCCTATTTTGGGATTCGTCATGGTCATGTCCCCACACCTCGCACCGCTCCCGCGACGCCGTCCCGGATCCCCGAAGCGCACCACCGACGAGGAGGACCCCCCACATGTCCATGCGTCACACCCGCCGGAAGGCGGCCGGGCTCAGCGCGGCCGCAGCCCTGGCCCTCGCCCTCGGCGCGGCCGCCGCGCTCCCCGCCTCCGCGGCCGACAGCGGCCCGCAGGGCGTCATCGAGAACGCCGGCGCCCCCGGCTCCGTGGCCGACAGCTACATCGTGACCCTGAAGGACACCACCCGCTCGACCGAGGCCGGCGGCAAGGCGGTCGCCAAGAAGTACGGCGCCCGGATCGACCGCACCTACAGCGCCGCCCTCAACGGCTACTCCGTCGAGGTCTCCGAGGCGCAGGCCAGGAAGCTGGCCGCGGACCCGGCGGTCAAGTCCGTGGTGCAGAACCGCCTCTTCACCGTCGACGGCGCCCGGGGCACCCAGCCCAGCCCGCCGTCCTGGGGCCTGGACCGCATCGACCAGCGCGCGCTCCCGCTCAACAGCAGCTACACGTACCCGGACAAGGCCGGCGAGGGCGTGACCGCGTACGTCATCGACACCGGCGTGCGCATCACCCACACCGACTTCGGCGGCCGGGCCTCCTACGGATTCGACGCCATCGACAACGACAACACCGCCCAGGACGGCCACGGCCACGGCACGCACGTCGCCGGCACCGTCGCGGGCACCAACCACGGCGTCGCCAAGAAGGCGAAGATCGTCGCCGTCCGCGTCCTCGACAACAACGGCTCCGGTACGACGGCCCAGGTCGTCGCCGGCATCGACTGGGTGACCCGGAACGCGGTCAAACCGGCCGTGGCCAACATGTCCCTCGGTGGCGGGGCCGACTCCGCGCTCGACACCGCCGTCCGCAACTCCATAGCCTCCGGCATCACGTACGCGGTCGCCGCGGGCAACGAGTCCACCAACGCGAGCACCAAGTCCCCGGCCCGCGTGACCGAGGCCCTCACGGTCGGCTCCACGACCAGCAGCGACGCCAAGTCCAGCTTCTCCAACTACGGCAGCGTCCTGGACCTCTTCGCCCCCGGCTCCTCCATCACCTCCGCATGGGGCACCGGCGACACCGCCACCAACACCATCTCCGGCACCTCGATGGCCGCGCCGCACGTCGCCGGCGCCGCCGCCCTGCACCTGTCGCAGAACCCGTCGAACACCCCGGCCCAGGTCGCCTCGGCCCTGGTGGCAGCGGCCACCCCGAACGTGGTGACCAGCCCCGGCACCGGCTCCCCGAACCGCCTGCTGTTCGTCGGCGGCGGCACCACCCCGCCGACCGGCCCGCGCTTCGAGAACACCGCCGACCACGCCATCAACGACAACTCGACCGTCGAGTCCCCGCTGACCGTCAGCGGCGTCTCCGGCAGCGCCCCCGCCGCGCTGGGCGTCTCGGTCGACATCAAGCACACGTACATCGGTGACCTGAAGGTCGACCTCGTCGCCCCGGACGGCTCCGTCTACACCCTGCACAACCGCGGTGGCGGCAGCGCGGACAACATCCTGCAGACCTACTCCGTCAACGCTTCCTCGGAGACGGCCAACGGCGTCTGGAAGCTGCGGGTGAACGACAACGCCAACATCGACACCGGCAAGATCGACTCGTGGGCGCTGCAGTTCTGAGCTGCGTCCTGGACCACGGCCCCGGCCCACGGCCCGCACCACGCCCCGAGCAGGGCCCGAACCACGGCCCGAACCAGGGCCCTGACCCGCACTCCTGAGCCGGGATCACCGCTGCGCCACCGGACGCGGTGAACCGGAACCGGCGGGGGCGACCGACACCACGGTCGCCCCCGCTGTGTACTGTTTCGCGCATTCGTTCGCGACACCCTGCGATGGAGTCCGTACCCCGTGAGCACCCAGCCGCCGTCCCACTGGCCGGCTCCGTCCCCCCGGCAGGACGAGGGGGAACAGGCACTCAACGGTTTCGCGCTGGCGTCGCTGCTGGTCGGGCTGCTCTGCCTACCGCCGCTCGGCATCGTCTTCGGGATCGTGGCCCTCGTCCAGATCGCCGGGAAGCGGGAGCGGGGCAGGCCGCTGGCCATCACCGGCCTGGCGGTCTCGCTCGTCACGACCCTGCTGCTGTTCCTCGCCGTGGGCCGGGCCGCGGAGCCGCTGTTCGACCGCCTCGACGGGCTCTCGCCGTACGAGGACGTCGCCGGGCAGGTCACCGACATCGACGAGTTGCGGGCGGGGGACTGCTTCAACGTCCCCGGCGGGGACCTGCTCGACGAGGACCCGCTGTTCTACCGGGTCGACTGCACGGAGGTGCACCACGGGGAGGTCACCTCCTCGACCCGCTTCGACCCGGTGCAGTTCCGCGGCGGCCGACAGATGAAGAGGGCGGCCACGGACGCCTGCTGGCGGGCGCAGGACGCCTACGCCATGGACTCCTGGGCGCTGCCGACGTACGCGGAGCTGTTCTGGTTCGCGCCCCCGCGGGAGGGGTGGGGCACCGGCGAGCGGCCGCTGCTGTGCGTGATCGGCACGGCCGGGGAGGAGCACCGCGGCAGCCTGCGCCGCGACGCCGGAACGCTGAAGCCGGACCAGGTGTCCTTCCTGCACGCCATGAACGAGGTCGACCTGGCACTGGGGCACGGGCCCGACGAGGAGATCGACGAGGCGCTGCCGGCGTACCGCGAATGGGCCCGCGAGGTGGACCGGGCGTTGTCCGCTGAGTCCCGGGTGTTGACGGAGGTCGCCGCGCGCCGGCCGGAGCTGGCCGGGCCGGCGGGGGCACAGCTGAAGGAGGTCGCGGCGGCGCGCCGGGCGTGGCAGCAAGCGGGCGCGGCGGCCCGGCCGGCCGACTTCCAGGACGCCTGGGACCGGGCGTCCGCCGCGCTGACGGTGGCCACGGAGAGGGCGCTGCGCGGGGCGTACGGCCTCGCGACGACGGTGCCGGAATGGCGGTCCGAGGAGGAGCCGGGCGCCGGCACGGAGGAGGAGCCGGGCGCCGGCGCCGAGGAGGACCCGGGCGGCGGTGCGGGCAGCGGTTCCGGCGGCGGCTCGGGCGGCGGTTCCGGCGGGCGCCCGGGCGCGAGGTCCCCGGCCGCGCCGGCCTGAAATCCCGGAGGGTAACGCGCGGTAACGGGTTTGAGTGACCAGCCTTCATCACTTCGGGTGAAACCCTGGCCCTCGCTTGCGGCGCGCAACCGACCGTTGCCAGGGTGTGGCTGTCCGTCAACCTAATGGGAGGGCCTCAGTGGCTTTCGGTGAGCAGCCGGCCTATCTGCGCGTCGCCGGGGACCTGCGACAGAAGATCGTCGATGGGTCCCTGCCCCCGCACGCCCGGCTCCCCTCGCAGGCCCGGATCCGCGAGGAGTACGGCGTCTCCGACACCGTGGCGCTGGAGGCGCGCAAGGTCCTCATGGCCGAGGGCCTGGTGGAGGGCCGCTCCGGTTCCGGCACGTACGTGCGGGAGCAGCCGGTGCCGAGGCGGGTCGCCCGCTCCGGCTACCGCACGGGCGGGCCGTCCACGCCGTTCCGCCAGGAGCAGGCGGAGGCGGGTGCGCGCGGCACCTGGGAGTCCAGCAGCGAGCAGGCCGCCGCCCCTGCGGTGATCGCGCAGCGGCTCGGCATCGAGCCGGGCGAGCGGGTCATGCGGACGCGGTACGTCTTCCGCGACGCGGGCGAGGTGATGATGCTGTCCACCTCGTGGGAGCCGCTGGCCCTGACCGGCCGGACGCCGGTGATGCTGCCGGAGGAGGGGCCCCTGGGCGGCACCGGGGTCGTCGACCGGATGGCCGCGATCGACCTCGTCGTCGACAACGTGGTGGAGGAGGTCGGGGCGCGGCCGGGCCTCGCGGAGGAGATCGCGCTGCTGGGGGGCGTCCCCGGCCACGTGGTGCTGGTGATCGGCCGGACCTACTACGCCTCCGGCCAGGCCGTCGAAACCGCCGACGTGGTGGTCCCGGCGGACCGTTACCGCCTCGCCTACCACCTCCCGGTGCGGTAAAGCTACCGGCGGGTTTCGGCGCGATCCGGACCGGCGCCCACGGCTCCGGTTCGCTGTGGGCCTGCGCGGTTGTGCCGGCCCCGCCGAGCGCCCCTCTGCCCGCGCCTGCGCTGCCGCGCTCCGCACGACCTTGCCGCGCCCCTTGCCCGGGCGCGCCGGGGCGAGGGGCGGGGGTCGTGCAACGGCCGTCCGGCCAGGGCCGGAGCATCGGCGCGGCCCGGCCGGAGGGCGCGTGCGGGAGCCCGGCCGCCTCCGTGGTGCGCCGGGTCCGGACCGGCGTGCGCGGCTCACTCGTACGCATGGCCGGATGCGTACGCCGCCGAGGTTCCTCTTCGTGAAAAACCGTATCCGCTCAGTAAAGGTCGGGCGTAAGCTCGGGCATATGCGCAATGGGGTTTCCCGGGCAGGTGGAACGGCGGAGGGTGAGACGCGATGAACGACAGCGGTGCCCTGCTCCCGTGGCTGGTCATACGTCAGGACGACAACGGCAACCGCTACCGGGTGGGCCGATACCCCACCCGCGCCGAGGCGCAGAAGGTGGTCGACAGCCTCGACGACCGCGGACACAAGCAGCTCTACTGGGTCGAGCGGATCGGCCAGACCGCCACGACGAACTGAGCGTCGCGGCAGTGGCATAGGCTCCGCCCCATGACGGTACGTGTGGTCGTGGGCGGAGCCCTTTGTCATGAGGGCCGCCTGCTGGCCGCCCGGCGCAGCGCGCCCCCGGAGCTGGCCGGCCGCTGGGAGCTGCCCGGAGGCAAGGCCGAACCCGGCGAGACCGACGCCGAGGCGCTGGTCCGCGAACTGCGCGAGGAGCTCGGCGTGGAGGCCGAGCCGGTGGAGCGCATCCCGGGGGAGTGGCCGCTGAAGCCCGGACTCGTCCTGCACGTGTGGACCGCGCGACTCCTCTCCGGCGAGCCCGCGCCCCTGGAGGACCACGACGAACTGCGCTGGCTCGAACCCGGAGAACTGGACTCGGTGGACTGGCTCGACCAGGACCGGCCCGCGGTGGCCGAGATCGGGCGCCGGCTGCGCGCCGCGCACACCGGGGCGCACCGGGGCGCATGAGGCTCGCGCAACCGTCCGTCCGTGCCACAGTGCGCCGGTACCCGGGGGACGCGTGGTACGACGCCTCGGATATCGGGTATGTCGCTATTAGTCCCTAATCGTGTACCGCCCCAAGAGGCTCTCTCCCGGCTGAACCGGACGGGGGCCGCTGCCGGCCCGGGAAGTGATCGGCGTGATCGACACAGACGGCGAATGCGCCGAGTGGGCCTTCCCCGCCGAGCCCGGCGCCGTCCGCACCGCACGACACGCCGTGCGCGGCCAGCTCCGCTCCTGGGGCCTCGATTCCGTCGGCGATGTGACCGTCCTGCTGGTCAGCGAGCTGGTCACCAACTCCCTGCGCTACGCCTCGGGTCCCATCGGCGTCCGGCTGGAGCGGCGCGAGCAGCCCGGCGGGTCCCCGGCGGAGGGCGCCCCGGGGGGAGGCGCCCTGATCGTGGAGGTCTCTGATCCGCTTCCGGATCCGCCCCGCGAACGGGTCGCGAAGGCCGACGACGAAGGTGGCCGGGGACTGCACCTGGTGGCCGCCTCCGCACAGCGCTGGGGTACACGTCACGGCAAGTCGGGCAAGACGGTGTGGTTCGAGTTGGCTCTTCCTGGTGAGTAACAAGGTGAAGGGTGGCCGACGATCACCCGGCATGGCTCGAAATAGTCGGGACCTTTTCGTGATCGGGAACGCCGTGCCGTCCGGGGCCGTGGTGCTGAATACTTCGGTCATGGCCGGTCCGGTTGCGGTGAGCTGGAGGGGACGGTCGCGTGAGCGAGATACCTGCGCAGGCACATCAGGCCCGTGTGCCCCGGGAGGCATGGCACGACTCTTTGTGGCACAGCAGTCCGCCTGG
The DNA here is from genome assembly GCF_042732005.1 of Streptomyces sp. NPDC059851. Taxonomy (NCBI): domain Bacteria; kingdom Bacillati; phylum Actinomycetota; class Actinomycetes; order Kitasatosporales; family Streptomycetaceae; genus Streptomyces; species Streptomyces sp. NPDC059851. The sequence goes on from NZ_JBHWJJ010000006.1 coordinate 52,289, forward strand.
CTCGATATATGACTACATCAAGGTCGCATCGTTCTCGATCGGACCGGACGGCCTCATCGACCAGTGGAGCCTGCGCGCCGAGGAACTGTTCGGACTGACCGCCGCACAGGTCGTCGGACGCGACCCCGTCGACGCCTTCATGCCGCCGGAACTGCGTGAGGGCGGCCACCGGCGGGTGGCCGAGATCCTCGACGGCAAGGAATGGACGGGCCTCGTCCCCTTCCGCGTCCCCGGCGGCCACGGCACCCACGGCGTGGCCGAGATCTACGTGATGCCCACCCAGACCGAAGCCGCCGAACGGGCCGCGCTCTGCGTCGTCGTCGACGTCCGGGCCCTGCGCCGCATCGAGTCCGACCTCGCCGCCTCACAGGCCATATTCGGCCAATCTCCCTTCGGATTCCTGCTCTTCGGCACCGACCTCACCGTCCAGCGCGCCAACCGCCGCTTCGCCACGGTCTTCGGCGGCGCCGTCGAGGAGCACCGAGGCCGCACCGTCCACGACTACCTCCCGCCGCCGGAGGCCGACAGGATGATCGAAGCCCTGCGCAGGGTCCTCGAAACCGGCGAATCCGTCACCGACCTGCGGATCACCGGCGCCGCCCCCGGCCGGCGGGAGAACCGCCACTGGTCCATCAACCTCTACCGCGTCCACGGCGCCAGCGGCCGCCCCGTCGGCGTCGCCGGCATCGGCACCGACGTCACCCGTCGCCACCTCGCCGCCCGCGAGGCCGCCGGCGTACGGCGCAATCTCGCCCTCCTCAACGAGGCCGGGCACCGCATCGGCAACTCCCTCGACCTGGAGACCACCGCCCGCGAACTCCTCGACGTCACCGTGCCCGGCTTCTGCGACCTCGCCGCAGTCGACCTCTACCAGGGGCTGCTCCTCGGCGACGACGACCGGCCCGCCCGCCCCCAGGGCCCCGGCGTACCCTCCCTGCCGCCCGGACAGCGCAACGGCCGCGCCCCCTCCGCACCCCTGCGAAGGGTCGCCTTCGCCTCGGCCGTGTCCGACGCCCCGCTCTCCGGCGCCGGCGCACCCGTCGCCGTCGGGGAGACCCACCGCTACCCGGCCGCCTCCCCCGGCGCCCTGGCCCTGCGCACCGCACGGCCGCGGACCATCGAGGGCGGCGGACCCGACGACCTCGTCCAATCCACCCTCGTCGTGCCGATGGTCGCGCACGACACCGTCGTCGGACTCGCCCAGTTCTCCCGCACCAAGGGCAGCGAGCCCTTCGGCGAACGCGACCGGGCCGTCGCCGTCGAACTCGCCGCCCGCGCCGCCGTCTGCATCGACAACGCCCGCCTGTACCGGCGCGAACACGAACGGGCCCTGATACTGCAGCGCAGCCTCCTCCCGCCCGGCGACCCCGAGGCGGCCGGCCTCGACATCGCCTGCCGCTACCTGCCCGGCAACGCCGCCACCGAGGTCGGCGGCGACTGGTTCGACGTCATCGAACTGCCCGGCCACCGCACCGCCCTCGTCGTCGGCGACGTCATGGGCCGCGGACTGCGGGCCGCCGTCGCCATGGGCGAACTGCGCACCGCCGTACGCACCCTGGCCCTCCTCGACCTGGAGCCGGCCGAGGTGCTCGCCGCCCTCGACGAGATCGCCCGCGGACTCGGCGCCCCCGGAGGCTCCCAGCAAGCCTCCCGGGCGGCCCTGCAGGCGCGCGACGCCGACCGCTCCGAGGTGTACCTCGCCACCTGCGTGTACGCCGTCTACGACCCCGTCACCCGGCGCTGCACCATCGCCAACGCCGGCCACATGCCGCCCGTCCTCGTCGAGCCGCCCGAACCGGGCGCCCCGCCCCGGCCCGCCCTGCTGCTGGAGGTGCCGCCCGGGATGCCGCTCGGGGTGGGGGGCGAACCCTTCGAGGAGGTCGAGGTCGAACTCCCCGAAGGAGCCCTGCTCGCCCTCTACACCGACGGGCTCGTGGAATCCCGCGACCACCCCCTGGAGGAGGGCCTGCGCGGACTGCGCGAGGCCCTGGCCGACCCCGTACGGCCGCTGGAGGACGTCTGCGACCACGTCCTGAACACCCTCGACACCCGCCACGGCGAGGACGACATCGCCCTCCTCATGGCCCGGGTCCAAGGACTGCCCGTGGACGCCGTCGGCGACTGGCAACTGCCCCGCGAGGCCCGCTCCGTGGGCCGGGCCCGCGAACTCGCCCGGGCCAAACTGCCCGCCTGGGGCCTGGAAGGGCTCCTCGACACCACCGAACTGCTCGTCAGCGAACTCGTCACCAACGCCCTCCGGTACGGGGAGGGCGAGATCCGGCTGCGGCTGCTGCTGGACCGGACCCTGGTGTGCGAGGTGTGGGACGGCAACCTCGTCCAGCCGCGGCGCCGCCGGGCCCGCGACACCGACGAGGGCGGCCGCGGACTCCAACTGGTCGGCATGCTGTCCGCGGGCTGGGGCACCCGCCGCACCCACCGCGGCAAAACCGTCTGGTTCGAACTCCCGCTCCCGGGCGCGGAGGGGGACCCACTGCCGGAACTCTCGGCGGAACAGCTGCTGAACATGTACGGGTGAGCGGGGTCGGGTGACCCGTGCTGGGCCGGTGATCGGTCCGGGGTTCGGGTGACCCGTGCGGGGCCGGGTGACCGTGCGGGGTCCGGCAAGGACGGGACGGGAAGGGCGGGCCGCCGGCGGTCCCCCGGGGCGGGGGTGGGTGCCGGGGGCTGCCCGCCGGTCCCGCTGCGCTCTTCGGCGACCCGCTTCGGCCGCCCGGCCTACGCCTGGATCGCCACCTTCCCGAGGGCGCCGTAGGTTCGGCGAGCACGTGGGCATTTGCCCGGGTTTTCACCGAAAGGCCGCCACATGACTCGTCGATGGTTCACGTCCGCTCTGTGCGCGCTCGCACTCCTGGTGCCTGGGTCACTCGGCGCGGCCGCGGCCGCCGCCGAGGGCGGTCGAACTCCTTTGCGGGTCATGACCCGCAACCTCTACCTGGGCGCCGACCTGGCGCCCGTCCTCGCCGCCACCAGCCCTCAGGCGCTAGTCGCCGCGGTGACCGCGGTGTACGCGAACGTCCAGGAGACGGACTTCCACGAGCGAGCCGAGGCCCTGGCCGACGAGATCGCCGAGACCGACCCCCATCTCGTGGGGGTCCAGGAAGCCGTGCTCTGGCGCAGCCAGACCCCCGCCGGGCCGGGGAGCGCCACCCACGTCGAATACGACTTCCTGCAGATCCTCCTCGACGAGCTCTCCGCCCGCGGCAAGCACTACGCGGCGGTGGCCAGCATCACCGTGGGCAGTGACTTCGAGGCCCCGCGTTCGACGCCCGCCGGGCTGCAGGACATCCGCCTCACTGACCGTGACGTACTCCTGGCCCGTACCGACCTGCCCGCCCGTGAGTTCTCCGTGGCCAACGCGCAGTCCGCCCGGTTCCAGAATTCCGTGAGCATCTGCCGCCCGGCGCTCGGCTGTCCGCCCAACCCTCCGATCCAGCTCCGACGCGGCTGGGTCGCCGCCGACGCCACCGTGCACGGCCGCACCACCCGGGTGGTCTCCACGCATCTCGAACCCCTAGCCCCCGCCGTCCAGGAAGCACAGGCCGGCGAACTACTCGCGGGCCCGCTGAAGACCATGCTCCCGGCCGTGCTCCTCGGTGACCTCAACTCGGCCGCCGGCGGGGTCGGCGCGACACCGGGAACCAACACCCGGAGCTACGCCCAGCTCCTCGCCGCAGGCTTCACCGACGCCTGGACCGTCACCCGCCCCCGCAACCTCGGCTTCACCTGCTGCCAGGACGCCGACCTGCGCAACCCCACCTCCGAACTCAGCCAACGCATCGACTACGTGCTCTACCGCGGCAAGATCAAGGCCCTGGCCAGCCACCGGGTGGGTGAGGCGCGGGCCGACCGCACTCCCTCAGGGCTGTGGCCCTCGGACCATGCCGGTGTCAGCAGCGTGCTCCAGCTGCACTGAGCGCGACACCCACCAGCACCGGGGCGCCCCCCCGGTCGGGCGCCCCCCGGTTAGGTGCCCGCGGTCATGTGCCCCCGGTCCAGGTGTCCCGGCGCGTCGGCTCACGGCAGTCCCACCGCCATGAGTTCCGGCCGTGGCACGACCAGGAGGTCGTCCAGGAGGACGGGGCGGACGCGGCCGACGGCCGGGTCCGCCCACTGGCCGCGGACCCGGCCCGTGCGGGCGTCCAGGGCGGCGACGAACGGCTCGGCCTCCTTGCCCCGGTGCAGCAGCCCGCGCTGCCCCGCCTGCGCGACCCGTACGTACAGCGCGTCCGACCGCACGCCCAGCAGGTCCAGTCCGCACAACGATGCCCTGCGCCGGGCCAGCGACCGCTGCCAGAGCGGCCGACCGGTCGCCGCGTCCAGGCAGAACACCAGGTCCCGCCCCAGGTCCGGTCGCTGGGCAGCCGCGTAGAGCAGACCGCGGTCCTCCAGCACCCGCGGGGCCGGTACGCCCAGTTCGAACTGCCAGGCCTCCAGGCCAGCGCGCCGGGTCAGGGCCCGTAGGACGTCCCCGTCCACGACGTGGACGAGGCGTTCCGCGGGCCGGAGCGGCGCCGCCGCACGCGCCGGCCCGCCGCCGGGGCCGACGCGCCTGCGGTCCCACGCCACCGCGCCGTCCGTCGTGCGCAGCGCCCGCAGTCGGGAGCCGTCCACCACGACCAACAGGTCGTCCGCCAGGGTCAGCAGGTCGTCCGAGGTGTCGTGCTCGTGCCGGGCGTCCTTCGGCGTACGGTCCTCCCACGCCGTGTCACCCGTCGCGGCGTACAGGGCGGTCGGGCCGTCCGCGGCGTGCAGGACGACCAGCTCGTCGGTGAGGTGGTGCAGGGCCGCCAGGGACAGGTCCCGCCACCAGCGCACCCGTCCGTCGTGCGGCTCGCGCGCCAGCAGGCGGACGCCGGGCACGTCGTCGCGGCGCACGAGGACGCAGACCGTCCCGGCGTCCGTCAGGCAGTCCACCGACAGCCGGGCGGGGGACGCGGCGGCCGCGAGCGCGGGCGCGGGCGTACCCTCGTCGGCGTACGCCGACCAGCGCACGGCCCCCGTACGGCCCGTCACCCGGCCCACTTCGGCGCCGTCCCGCCACACCACACCGTCCCCGGACCGGGCCAGCCACTGCGGCCGGACCCCGGTGGACCAGACGGGCTCACCGGCCGCCGCCGGGCGCGGCCGGGCGGAGGGCCCCGGCCGGGACCCGGCGGCCACCGTGGGCGCCAGCGCGGGTGCCACCTTGGACGCCACTGCGGATGCCAGCGCAGGTGCCGCTGCGGACGCCACTGCGGTCGCCGCTGCGGCCGACGGCGTGCTGCCGGCAGCGGCCGCCGCCTGCGGCAGCCAGGGCAGCCGGTCCGCGGCCACGCAGGCGCGTGCGATGCGGGCCAACTCCCGGGCCCGCTCTGCCGGATCGGGCAGGCGGCGGGCCCGCTCCACGGACTCCCGGGCGCGCGCCGGGTCCGGGGGATCCCCGTTGCTCGCCGCGACGCGGTTCCGGGCAGCCTCCAGCCAGGCCAGGGCGTGGCCGGCCTTCTCGTCGCCGTCGGCTGCCTCCGGCCGGCCGCGGAGCAGGCCGTCGGCCCGGGAGCGCAGCCGCTCCGCCTCCACCGGCTGCCCGAGGCGGGCGAACCGGGCGGCCTCCTCCCGCAGCCAAGCCGCCCGCTCCTCCAGGACGTGCGGCAGCCACTCCTCTGCCTGCGCGAGGGCCCGGGCGGCGCCGGCCGCGTCGCCGGCGGCGGCGCGGTCCTGCGTCAGCTGACACAGGGCGAGCAGCCGGCCCCCGGCGGAGCCGATGCGCTCGCTGAGCCGCAGCGCCGCCATGAGGTCCCGCGGTGCGAGGGCCACCACCAGGTCGTAGGTGGCGGCGGCCCGGCGGGCCGGGTCGCCTATCCGTTCCAGGTCCCGCTCGGCCCGGCGCGGGTCGGTCGCGGCGAGGGCACTGTCGATCCGGGACCGGAGCCGACCGGCCGCCGGGCCGTCAGCGAAGTGGTACGCGGTGAGCTGCGCGGCCTGCTCCGGCGCTACGGCCACCAACTCCTCGGCCACCGCACGCAGCGGGCCCCGGCGGTCGGGGCCGGGCACGGTGAACAAGGCCTGCTGGGCGTCGTTCAGCAGGCGGCGGGCCCGCGCCGGGGCGTGCGGGGCCGTGCCGTGGGCCAGGCCGGTCAGCAGGCGGGCCACCCGGGCCCCGTCGCCCGCGCCGCCGGTCCACGCCGCGTGCTCGGCATCCGCGAGCAAGCGGAGCGCGAGGTCCGCGTCGAAGCGGGCGGCGGCGTCCGCGGCGGCCGCCAGCACCTCGGGACGCGCGTCCCCGGCCGCAGGCAACACCGCCTCCGCCTCGCGCACCAGATCCCGTACGAACGCCCCCACCGCGGCGGGCACACCTCCGCCGCCGGGACGCCACCAGGGGGCGGCGGGGTGGGCGGTCTGACCTGTGCTGCGGTCCGTGGGGGAGGCCCCCGGTGGGGAGCCGCCTGCGGTTTGCGGGGCGGATTCCGGTGCGGGTTTTGGTCTGGCGTCCGGTGCGGTTCCTGGTGCGGGTTTTGGTCTGGCGTCCGGTGATGGTTCCGGTCCGGCGGGTTCGTCGTACCGGGGTCGGGTCCTGTCTTCGGGGCGGTCCAGGAGTCCTGTCCCGGCAGCGGCGGTGTCGCTCCCCGTCGCGGTCCGGGGGGTCGCCCTGGTCCCGGGGGTCACCCCCGTTTCGAGACTCACCGCCGGCTCGCGCCCGGATTCCGCCCCCGCCGGGGATTGCGCCGCCCCCGCCCCGGAGCCCAGGCTGCGCAGGGTCTTGCCCACCCACTCGGCCGACTCCGGCCGGTCCGCCGGATCCTTGGCCAGCAGGGCCAGGACCAGCCGCTCCAGTTGCGGGCTCACCGGCACCCCGGCCCGCCGCAGCGGCACCGGTTCCTCCTCGATGTGCCGCAGCATCAGCACGTACGGGCCCTCGGCCTGCCCGAACGGCGGTTCCCCGCTGAGCAGCGCGTACAGCACGCACCCGAGCGCGTACAGGTCGCACCGCGCGCCGACCCGCTCGCCCCGCCACTGCTCCGGAGCCATGTACGGGGGTGTCCCGAACGGCCTCCCGGTGACCGTCCAGCCGGCGGTGACGTCCGCCGAGTGCGCGATCCCGAAGTCGCAGATCTTGAGCCGCCCGCCGGGCAGCAGGAAGAGGTTCGCCGGCTTCAGGTCGCGGTGGACCACCGCCTGCTCGTGTGCGGCGGCCAGCGCCTCCGCCGTCTGGGCGCCGAGGTCCAGCACGAGTTCCACCGGCAGCGTGCCCTCCCGTGCCAGCAGCGTGGCGAGGTCCTCCCCGGCCAGTAGCTCCATGACGATGAAGAGCCGGCCGTCCTCCTGCCCGACGTCGTGGACGACGGTGATGCCCGGGTGCTGGAGCCGCGCCCCGATGGTCGCCTCGCGCCGGAAGCGCGCGACCAGCTCTGCTTGTCCGTGCCTGTCCCTGTCCCCACCGCCCAGCAGTACCTTGACCGCCACCGGACGGTCCAGCGCCAGGTCGTGGCCACGCCAGACCTCGCCCATGCCGCCCTGCCCCAGTCGCCGGTCCAGCCGGTACCGGCCGGCCAGCCGATCCCCCATCCGCACCCCGATGCCCCCTGACACCACGTCATACGGCTTTGTTCCCCGGGGCATTGTGTACCAGCGAAGGGAACGGAGAGGTGTCGGGAAGGCGCCGGGTTTCGCCGGGGCGGGGGTGGCGAGGTGCCCGGGGGGCTGCCCGGGGGGCCTGCGGCTGCACCAGGTCGTCTTCGCCGCGCACGGTAGATCCGGTGCGCATCGGATCGCTACGTGCTTCCGTCGTCCCGGCGGCAAGCCACCGTCAGGCGTCCTGGGCCCCGTCCTTCCGGCCCGCCGCCGGCCCTCGTCCCGGGAGGGGCGAGGGCC
>NZ_JBHWJJ010000006.1:60167-114573 GCF_042732005.1 Streptomyces sp. NPDC059851
GACTAGCCGGTGCCATGCGTTGCGCGTCATTCTCGCGTGCTGGAGGGGGTACCGCCCTGACGGGGGCGGTGTCCGGGGCGGTGGCGGGCGCCGCCGGCGGTTTGCCCGGGGCGGGCCTGGCCCCGGCGGGTGGGTCAGGGGCTTTTGGGGCGGCGGGTGATCTTCGAGCCGAGCCAGACCAGTGGGTCGTACTTGCGGTCCACCACTCGCTCCTTCAGGGGGATCAGCGCGTTGTCGGTGATGCGGATGCCCTCCGGGCAGACCTCCGTGCAGCACTTGGTGATGTTGCAGTAGCCGAGGCCGTGTTCTTCCTGGGCGGTGCGCTTGCGGTCCAGGCCGGCCTCCTGGGCGGCGTCGAGCGGGTGCATGTCCAGTTCCGCGACGCGCATGAGGAAGCGCGGTCCGGCGAAGGCCGGTTTGTTCTCCTCGTGGTCGCGGACCACGTGGCAGGTGTCCTGGCACAGGAAGCACTCGATGCACTTGCGGAATTCCTGCGAGCGGTCCACGTCCACCTGGTGCATGCGGTACGCGCCCGCCGCCACGCCGGCCGGGGGAACGAAGGACGGGACCTCCCGCGCCTTGGTGTAGTTGAAGGACACGTCGGTGACGAGGTCGCGGACCACCGGGAAGGCGCGCAGGGGGGTGATGGTGACCGTCTCGGACCTTTCGAAGACCGACATCCGCGTCATGCACATCAGCCGGGGTCGGCCGTTGATCTCCGCGCTGCAGGAACCGCATTTGCCGGCCTTGCAGTTCCAGCGGACCGCGAGGTCCGGGGCCTGGGTCGCCTGGAGGCGGTGGACGATGTCCAGGACGACCTCGCCGTCGTGCACCTCGACGGTGAAGTCGCGCAGGTCGCCGCCGTCGGAGTCGCCCCGCCAGATCCGGAACCGGGCGTCGTATGTGCTCACTCGTAGAGCTCCTCTTCGGCGAGGTACTTGACCAGCTCTTCCTTTTCGAAGAGCGCCAGCAGGTCGGGGCGGATGGGCTCGGTACGGACCCGCTGCAGGAGGATGCGGTCGGCGGCCGGGTCCGCGGGGGCGGGTTCCACCGGGCGGCACAGGAGGTTCACCGGGCGCCAGGCCCGCTCCATGGAGGGGCGGTCCTCGCGGGTGTGGCCGCCGCGGCTCTCGGTGCGCTCCAAGGCGGCGCGGGCCACGCATTCGCTGACCAGCAGCATGTTCCGCAGGTCCAGGGCGAGGTGCCAGCCGGGGTTGAACTGCCGGTGTCCCTCGACGCCGGCGCGGGCGGCCCGTTGGCGGAGGGATGCCAGTTTCCGGAGTGCCTCGGCCATCTCGGCCTCGCGGCGGATGATGCCGACGAGGTCGTTCATGGTCGTCTGGAGCTCTTGGTGGAGGGTGTACGGGTTCTCCGCGCCGTCGGCGGCGTGGAAGGGGGCCAGGGCCTCCGCTGCGGCGGCGTCGATCTGGTCGGGGGCCACCTCGGGGCGGCCGGCGTGTGCTGTTGCGTATGCGGCTGCGTGGAGGCCTGCCCGTCGCCCGAAGACGAGCAGGTCGGAGAGGGAGTTCCCGCCGAGCCGGTTCGAGCCGTGCATGCCGCCCGCTACCTCGCCCGCAGCGAAGAGGCCGGGGACGCCCTGTGCGGCGGCGGTGTCGGAGTCGACCGCGATGCCGCCCATCACGTAGTGGCAGGTGGGGCCGACCTCCATCGGCTCGGCGGTGATGTCCACGTCCGCCAGTTCCTTGAACTGGTGGTACATCGACGGCAGGCGGCGCTTGATCTTCTCGGCCGGCATCCGGGTGGAGACGTCCAGGAAGACGCCGCCGTGCGGGGAGCCGCGGCCCGCCTTGACCTCGGCGTTGATGGCCCGGGCCACCTCGTCGCGGGGGAGCAGCTCGGGCGGGCGCCGGTTGTTGTCCGGGTCCTCGTACCAGCGGTCGCCCTCGTCCTCCGTTTCGGCGTACTTGTCCTTGAAGACGTCGGGGACGTAGTCGAACATGAACCGCTTGCCGTCGCTGTTGCGCAGCACGCCGCCGTCGCCGCGGACCGACTCGGTGACGAGGATGCCCTTGACGGAGGGCGGCCAGACCATGCCGGTGGGGTGGAACTGGACGAACTCCATGTTCAGCAGGGGGGCGCCGGCGAGGAGGGCCAGGGCGTGGCCGTCGCCGGTGTACTCCCAGGAGTTGGAGGTGGTCTTGAAGGACTTGCCGATGCCGCCGGTGGCGAGGACCACGGCGGGGGCTTCCAGGACGAAGAAGCGGCCGGACTCGCGTTCGTAGCAGAAGGTGCCGCAGACGCGGTCGCCGTCCTTGAGGACGCGGGTGACCGTGCATTCCTGGAAGACCTTCAGACGGGCCTCGTAGTCGCCGGTCTCCTCGAAGTCCTGCTGCTGGAGTTGGACGATCTTCTGTTGGAGGGTGCGGATCAGTTCCAGGCCGGTGCGGTCGCCGACGTGGGCGAGGCGCGGGTACTCGTGGCCGCCGAAGTTGCGCTGGGAGATCTTGCCGTCGGGCGTGCGGTCGAAGAGGGCGCCCCAGGTCTCCAGTTCCCAGACGCGGTCGGGTGCTTCCCGCGCGTGCAGTTCCGCCATGCGCCACTGGTTGAGGAACTTGCCGCCGCGCATGGTGTCACGGAAGTGCACCTGCCAGTCGTCGTTCTCGTTGACGTTGCCCATGGAGGCGGCGATCCCGCCCTCCGCCATCACCGTGTGGGCCTTGCCGAACAGGGATTTGCAGATCACGGCCGTACGGGCGCCGCGCTCGCGGGCCTCGATGGCGGCCCGCAGCCCGGCACCGCCCGCACCGACCACGACCACGTCCCACTGCTGCCGGTCGACTTCAGCCATGTCAGAAGATCCTCGGGTCGGTGAACGCGCCGGTGGCGAGCAGGTACACGTACAGGTCGCATGCGGCGACGCTGATCAGGGAGGCCCATGCCAGCTGCATGTGGCGGCCGTTGAGGCGGCTGACCCAGCCCCACAGCCGGTAGCGGACGGGGTGCCGGGAGAAGTGCTTGAGCCGGCCGCCCATGATGTGCCGGCAGGAGTGGCAGGACAGGGTGTAGCCCCAGATCAGCACGATGTTGACGACGAACAGCAGGGTCCCGAGGCCCATGTGGCCCCATTCGTACCGGTCGTTGCGGAAGGTCAGCACGGTGTCGTACGTGAGGACGGCCGCGACCGGCAGGGCCGTGTAGAAGAAGTACCGGTGGGCGTTCTGCAGGACCAGGGGGAGGCGGCTCTCGCCCGTGTACGCGGTGTGCGGCTCGGCGACGGCACAGGCGGGCGGCGAGGCCCAGAAGCTGCGGTAGTACGCCTTGCGGTAGTAGTAGCAGGTCAGCCGGAAGCCGAGCGGGAAGACGAGGACCAGCAGGGCGGGGGACAGGCCCCACCAGCTGCCGAAGAGGTCCAGGTTGGGGCCGTCGCGCATCTCGACGCAGTTCTCCGCCAGGCAGGGGGAGTAGAACGGGGAGACGTACGGGGCCGCGTAGTAGTCGGCGTTCGCGAAGGCCCGCCAGGTCGAGTAGACGATGAAGGCGAGCAGCCCGGCCGCGGTGCCGGCGGGGGCCAGCCACCACCGGTCGGTGCGCAGGTGGCGGGCGGGGATCGCGGCCCGGGAGGCGTCGTGGACGCCGGTGAGCTGCCGGGGTGGTTCGGTGCCTGTGGCCAAAGGTGACTCCGGGAGGAGTGGTCTGGGGTGGCCCAGGAGACCCAGCCGCCGCGCGGGTGCGGGGCTGGGTCCGATGGGGTGGATGACGGGGGTACGACTGCTGGGGGTCAGGGTGCCCGGCGGTCGCGGGCGCCGAGTCCCTCGTCGTCGCTGTCCGTCCACAGTGCGTTGTCGTACGGGGCGTCCGGGATGGTCACCATCCGGGACGAGTCCTGGGCCGCCGTCCGGCCGCCCTCGGATTTCTGCCGCGAGGCCTGCTTCTCCAGCTGCTCGACCTTGCGGGTGAGCTCGTCCAGGTTGCGCCGTACGGCGTTCAAATCGTCCTGCAGGGACATGACTTGCCCTCACTTCCGCAGGTTGCGGTGGCAACGCTCATGTGCGCCTGCGAGTGTCGCGCCTCCCGTCCCCGGTTGTGAAGGGACGTGCAGCGAATGCGGGCGCGCAGGCGCGATCTGTGCGCCCCTCCCTGCGTCCATTCTCATCCCTCGGCCGAGGGAACGCGCGTCCCGGCCGCGAGGGGGATTGGTCCGCACGGGTGGGCTTCGCGGCGTGGCGGGGGGCGGCTGCGGGGGGCACGGCGGGTGGTGGATTTCAGTGTGTTCTGCACCCGGTGTGATCAGCCGCCAATACCGCCGGACGTGATCAAGCCGCGCACCCGTGAGCCCCTTCGCACGACCTTTACGCCCTTCACGCCCCGCCCCGGAGGTAGCACCCATGTCCCAGAGAAGGCGCAGATCCTTGGCGCTCCTGACCTCGGGAGTCCTCGCCCTGCCGCTGCTCGCGGGCTGCGGCGCGGGAGACGAGGGAGGCCCTGCAGCCGCCGGACCGGACATCGCGGCGACCGCCCGCGACCTGGTCGCCGACGGTGGCGTCCTGCGCTGGGCCGTGGACGACCTCCCCGAGACCCTCAACGTCTTCCAGGCCGATGCCGACGCCACCACCACCCGGATCGCCGGGGCGGTGCTGCCCCAGCTGTTCACGATGGACGACAAGGGGCGGCCGAGGGCCAACCCGGACTTCCTGGAGAAGGCGCAGATCGTCGCACGGGAGCCCAAGCAGGTCGTCCTGTACAAACTGAACCAGCAGGCCGTGTGGAGCGACGGGCGGGAGATCGGCGCCGCCGACTTCGTCTCCCAGTGGCGTGCCCTCAACGGCAAGGACTCGGCGTACTGGACCGCCCGCAACGCCGGCTACGAGCGGATCGAGAAGATCGAGCGCGGCCGGAACGACCTGGAGGTCAGGGTCACCTTCGCCAAGCCGTACACCGACTGGCGCTCCCTGTTCTCCCCGCTCTACCCCAAGCAGGTCACCGGCAGCCCCGACTCCTTCAACGAGGGTGCCCGCGGCACCCTGAAGGTCACCGCCGGCCCGTTCAACCTCGGGTCCATCGACACGAAGGCGGGCACCGCCGCCCTGACCCGCAACGCCCGCTGGTGGGGCCGGCCGACCAAGTTGGACTCCTTGGTCCTCACCGCCGTGCCCCGGGCCGAGCGGGCGAAGGCCCTGGCCGCGGACAAGGTCGACCTGGCGGAGATCGACCCGGCGGCCGCGGACCGGATCACCAAGGCCCGCCGGGACGCCACCCGCTCTCCGGGCGGGGCCGGGGCCCCGGCCACGGGGGCCGCCCCCGCGGAGACCGAGGCCCTGCGCGCCTTCACCGTCCGCAGGTCCCTGGAACCGGCGTACACCCAGCTCGCCCTGAACGGGGCCTCCGGCCCGCTGGCCGACGAGCGGGTCCGGCGGGCCGTGGCCCGGGCCATCGACCGCCGGGAACTGGCCGAGATCGTGCTGAGGCCGCTCGGGCTGCCGGCGAAGCCGGTCGGCAGCCATCTGGCGCTGGCCGGGCAGCGGGCGTACGCGGACAACAGCGACGCGCTCGGCGGCCAGGACACCAAGGCGGCGCAGGCGCTGCTCGCGGACGCCGGCTGGCGCCGGGGCGGGGTGCTCACGCAGCCTCCGGCCGCGAAGGCCGGCCCGGAGGCGGAGGAGCAGGCCCAGAAGGAGGAGCAGGCCCAGAAGGAGGAGCAGGCACAGCAGGAGGAGCGGGCCCGGCAGGAGGAGCAGGCACAGCAGGAGACGGAGAAGCAGGCGGAGACCGAGGCGGAGCAGTCGGCCGGGCAGCAGGGGGGCACGCCCCCGGGCGGCCCGGGCACCGGCGACGACGGCCTCTACGTCGTGGGCGAGGAGGACGAGCGCAACGGCGACGTCCGCGCCGCCGCCCTGGAACGGGAGCTGCCCGGGATCGGTCCGGCCCCGGCCCTGGCCCCGGCTGGCCGGACCTCGCTGACGCGGGCCGCCGCCGCGTACGCGGTGGAGCAGAAGGCGGCCCTCCTGGCCCAGGCCGCGGCCCTCGCCGGCCGCACGACCGCGACGACCGCCACGGGCCCGGGCACGGACACCGCCGCCCCCGCGGACGACGCCAAGGCCCCGGGCCCCGACCAGGGGGTCCCCGCGGCCACCCCGGGCAGCAGCGCGAGCCCGGCGCCGGCCCCGGCGCAGCCCGCCCGCACCTCCGGGAACATGCTGGCCAAGGACGGCAAGGCGCTCAGCCTGCGCTTCGTCCTGCCGTCCGGGCCCGGCTCGGAGCACCTGCGCACCGTCGGGGAGCGGATTTCGAAGATGCTCCGGAAGGTGGGCGTGGCCACCGAGCTGACGAAGGTGGCGGACGAGAGCTTCTTCAAGGACCACATCGCCTCGGGCCAGTACGACCTGGCGCTGTACTCCTGGCCGGCCACCGCCTACCCGGCCACCGACGCCCGCCCGATCTTCGCCAAGCCGGAGCCGGCCGCCGACGGCTCGCTGCTGGTCGAGCAGAACTACACCCGGGTCGGGACCGACCACATCGACCAGCTCTTCGACCAGGCCGTGGCGGAGCTGGACGAGGAATCATCCCGGGAGCTGATGCGCAAGGCCGACGCCCGCATCTGGGCCGCGGCGGGTTCCATCCCGCTGTACCAGCGCCCCGAGCTGGTGGCGGCGAAGTCGGGCGTGGTGAACGCGGGAGCCTTCGGCCTGGGCACTCCGCGCTTCCAGGACATCGGCTGGAGGAAGGCCCCGCAGGGCCGGGAAACGGGTTCCAAGGAAGGAAAGGAGAAGAACAAGTGACAAAGCGGGGCCAGTCAGGTTGACCCGCGGGTCACAAGCTCAGAAGTGACTCAAGTCGCTTGCCCGCCGGACCCCCGGCGGGCAAGGTCGTGCATACCCATTGACCCGGAGCACCACCCGCCCGGGCCCCCGCGGAAGCAGGCGCCCGAGCACTCCCAGCAGCACCGAAACAGCACATCAGCAGCACCGCGGCACCCGCGCGGGATCCCCGCGGAACCGACGGCCGGGCCCCCCACCCACATCCCGGTCGCGGTCAGTCGTACGGCCCCTTGACAGACCCCCGGCGGGCGCTTCCCCTCACGCGACGTAGGATGGGGTAAGGCCGTGGCAGGTTTTCCGCCCGGCACAGGCTCGCGTACCAGGCCGTACGTGACGCCATCCACGATCCCGGGAGAAGCGCCGCAGTGCCCACGCGCCACGACATCCGCAACGTCGCCATCGTCGCCCACGTCGACCACGGCAAGACGACCATCGTCGACGCCATGCTGAAGCAGGCCGGCGCCTTCGCCGCCCACCAGCAGCTCGACGACCGCATGATGGACTCGAACGACCTGGAGCGTGAGAAGGGCATCACGATCCTCGCCAAGAACACGGCGGTGAAGTATCACCCCAAGGACGGCGGGGCCCCGATCACGATCAACATCATCGACACCCCCGGCCACGCCGACTTCGGTGGCGAGGTCGAGCGCGGTCTGTCGATGGTCGACGCCGTCGTCCTGCTGGTGGACGCCTCCGAGGGTCCGCTGCCGCAGACCCGCTTCGTGCTCCGCAAGGCGCTGCAGGCCCGGATGCCCGTCATCCTCTGCATCAACAAGACGGACCGCCCGGACT
Organism: Streptomyces sp. NPDC059851; assembly: GCF_042732005.1. Lineage (NCBI taxonomy): Bacteria > Bacillati > Actinomycetota > Actinomycetes > Kitasatosporales > Streptomycetaceae > Streptomyces > Streptomyces sp. NPDC059851. The sequence goes on from NZ_JBHWJJ010000006.1 coordinate 67,736, forward strand.
CCCGGATCGACGAGGTCGTCAACGAGACCTACGACCTGTTCCTGGACCTGGACGCGGACGAGGACCAGATCGAGTTCCCGATCGTCTACGCCTGCGGCCGTGACGGCATCGCCTCGCTGACCAAGCCGGAGGACGGCACCGTCCCCGCCGACAGCGACAACCTGGAGCCGTTCTTCTCCACCATCCTGGAGCACGTCCCGGCCCCGACGTACGAGGAGGACGCGCCGCTCCAGGCCCACGTCACCAACCTCGACGCCGACAACTTCCTCGGCCGCATCGCGCTGCTCCGCGTCGAGCAGGGCGAGCTGCGCAAGGGCCAGACGGTCGCGTGGATCAAGCGCGACGGTTCGATCTCCAACGTCCGCATCACCGAGCTGATGATGACCGAGGCGCTCACCCGCAAGCCGGCCGAGGTCGCCGGCCCCGGTGACATCTGCGCGGTCGCCGGCATCCCCGACATCATGATCGGCGAGACCCTGGCCGACCCGGAGAACCCGGTCGCCCTCCCGCTGATCACGGTCGACGAGCCGGCCATCTCCATGGTGATCGGCACCAACACCTCTCCGCTGGTCGGCCGCGGCGGCTCCGGCAAGGGCGCCGACGCCAAGGCCGCGGTCAAGGACCGCAAGGTCACCGCCCGCCAGGTCAAGGACCGCCTGGACCGCGAGCTCGTCGGCAACGTGTCGCTCCGCGTCCTCGACACCGACCGCCCGGACGCCTGGGAGGTCCAGGGCCGCGGTGAGCTCGCGCTGGCGATCCTGGTCGAGCAGATGCGCCGCGAGGGCTTCGAGCTGACCATCGGCAAGCCGCAGGTCGTCACCAAGGACGTCGACGGCAAGGTGCACGAGCCGGTCGAGCGCATGACGATCGACGTGCCCGAGGAGCACATGGGCGCCGTCACCCAGCTCATGGGTGTCCGCAAGGGCCGCATGGACAACATGTCGAACCACGGCTCCGGCTGGGTCCGCATGGAGTTCGTCGTCCCGTCCCGCGGCCTGATCGGCTTCCGCACGGAGTTCCTGACGCAGACGCGCGGCACCGGCATCGCCCACTCCATCCACGAGGGCCACGAGCCGTGGTTCGGTCCGCTGCAGACGCGCAACAACGGTTCGCTCGTCGCGGACCGCGCGGGTGCGGTCACCGCCTTCGCGATGACCAACCTCCAGGAGCGCGGTGTCCTGTTCACCGACCCCGGCACCGAGGTGTACGAGGGCATGATCGTCGGCGAGAACTCGCGCTCCGACGACATGGACGTGAACATCACCAAGGAGAAGAAGCTCACGAACATGCGGTCCTCGTCGGCCGACTCCTTCGAGGCGATCGTCCCGCCGCGCAAGCTGTCCCTGGAGCAGTCCCTGGAGTTCTGCCGCGACGACGAGTGCGTCGAGGTGACCCCGGAGGCCGTCCGCATCCGCAAGGTCGTCCTGGACCAGAAGGAGCGCTCGCGCACCGCGTCGCGCGCCAAGGCCGCCAAGTAATCGGCTGGTTCAGGGCCCCGGCCGTTCGGGGCTCCTGACGTGCAGCCCCTCCCGCCACGGATCTCCGTGCGGGAGGGGCTGTTCGCTTTTTCACGCTTGTCAAGCGGATTGTTGCGTTCTTGTGTCCGCATACCGACCGTGACACTCCGGAAGGTGAGCTAACCGTCCGTTTCGCACGTGTCTGTCTCTGATCCCTTTGTCCGGATTTCGGGTTTCTGCTGCGGATCGATGTTGTGAAAACGAGACCACGCAAGTGTGGTTTACGCCCAGGGGTGTCCCTGAGGATGGCTCCATTGAGCTCGGGTCAATGGGTCACACGCTGTGGGGAGCGTCGACTCACGAGCACACGATGGGGCCGGATTTCGCTGTCAGGGGTGTCAGTGGAGCCGGGTCCTTCACGTATCCACCGTGACTCCTGAGGAGGCAATAACCCATGCGCGGAGCAACGAGCGCCAAGTGGGTCGCCGGAGCCGTCGTCGTGGCGATGGCCGCTACGGCATGCAGCACCAGCAAGGACTCGAACGCCGGTAAGTCCGGCGGCAACATCACCGTGGTGCTCGGCGAGCCGCAGCACGGCCTGATCGGTCAGAACACCGCCGAGTCCGAGGGCGCTGAGGTTCTCAACGCCCTGTTCGTCGGCCTCGTCGACTACGACAACAAGACCAACGAGCCGAAGCTCGCGGTCGCCGAGTCCATCGAGACCACCGACTCGAAGACCTGGACGATCAAGCTCAAGGACGGCTACACCTTCCACAACGGCGAGAAGGTCGACGCCCAGTCGTTCGTCCGCGCCTGGAACTGGGGCGCCAACCAGGACAACGCCGCCGAGGGCATGCCGTTCTTCGCGAAGATCGAGGGCTCCGAGGAGCTGGCGCCGGGCAAGGACAAGAAGCCCACCGCCACCGAGCTCAAGGGTCTGAAGGTCGTCGACGAGAAGACCTTCACCGTCACGCTGAAGGACCCGTTCTCCCAGTTCAAGACCATGCTGGGCTACAACGCCTTCTACCCGCTGCCCAAGGCGTTCGAGGCCGACCCGAAGAAGTTCGGCGAGGCCCCGATCGGCAACGGCCCGTTCCAGATGGACGGCGCCTGGGAGCACAACAAGCAGATCAAGATCAAGCGCTACGACAAGTTCCCGGCCGAGGGCCGCGCGAAGCTCGAAGGCGTCACCTTCAAGATCTACGACAACCTGGACACGGCGTACAACGACCTGCGCGCCGACACCATCCAGATCGTCGACAAGCTCCCGATCTCCGCGATGGCCTCCGTCTCCCAGGAGTTCGGCGACCGCTACATCTACAAGCCGGAGTCGGGCGTCGGTTACCTCGGCCTGCCGCTGGAGACCAACCCGGAGGCCTTCGGCAAGCTGGAGATCCGCAAGGCCATCTCCATGGCCATCGACCGGGACGCCATCACGAAGACCATCTTCAACGGCACCCGCAAGCCGGCCGACGACTTCATCAGCCCGATCATCCCCGGCTACCGCAAGGGCGCCCTCGGCGAGGCGGGCACCTACAACCCGACCAAGGCCAAGGAGCTCTACGCCCAGGCCGGCGGCATCCCCGGCAACAAGCTGGAGCTCGGCTACAACGCCGACGGCGGCCACAAGGAGTGGATCGAGGCCGTCGCCAACCAGCTGAAGGCGAACCTCGGCCTCGAGGTCACCGCCAAGCCGTACGCCAAGTTCGGTGACATGCTGGACGACCTGGGCGCCGCCAAGTACAAGGGCGCGTTCCGCATGGCGTGGTCCATGGACTACCCGGCTGCCGAGAACTACCTCCGTCCGATCTTCTCGAAGGTCGCGATCGAGAACGGCTCCAACTACGGCCACTACAAGAACGACGAGTTCGAGGCCCTGATGGACAAGGCCGACAAGGCGACGGACCCGGCCGAGGGCCTGAAGCTGTACCAGCAGGCCGATGACGTCATCATCAAGGACCTGCCGTACATCCCGATCTTCACCTACATGTCTTCTTCGGCCTACTCCAAGTCCGTGAAGAACGTTCAGGTCGACGCCCAGGGCCGCATGGACCTGGCCAACGTCGAGCTCAACTAACACCCCTCTTCACTTAGGGGAATTCCAGGGGGCGGGCAGACGGAATCAGGTTTCCGTCTGCCCGCCCTTTCCCCCTGTTCTTGTTGGAGGTCTGATGGGCCGCTACCTCATCCGCCGACTCATACAGGCGATCCCTGTCCTGCTCGGTGCCACGTTCCTGATCTACGCGCTGACCTTCGCCATGCCGGGCGCTGACCCGATCCAGCTGCTCGCGGGCGAGAAGAAGGCCGACCCCATCGTCACGGCGATGCTGCGCGAGAAGTACCACCTCGACGACCCGTTCCTGCTCCAGTACTGGAACTACATCAGCGGCGTCTTCCAGGGCGACCTCGGTGAGACCCTCACCGGCCGCAAGGTCGCCGACCTGTTCGCCGAGGCGTTCCCGTACACCGTGAACCTCGCCCTCGTCGCCTTCGCCATCGAGGCCGTCGTCGGTGTCCTCGCCGGTGTCCTCGCCGCCCTGCGCCGCGGCAAGTTCCTCGACCAGCTCGTGCTCATCTCCACGCTGATGGTCATCTCGATCCCCGTCTTCGTCACCGGCTTCGTCCTGCAGCTGACGCTCGGCGTGCAGCTGAAGAACAACTGGGGCATCGACTTCTTCCCCGTCTCGTTCAACGAGGCGGACGGCTTCCGCGCCTACCTGCTGCCGGCCTTCGTCCTCGCCTCCACCTCGCTGGCGTACGTCGCGCGCCTGACGCGCACCAGCCTGATGGAGACGATGCGCGCCGACTACGTCCGCACCGCGACCGCGAAGGGTCTGCCGCGCCGCCGCGTCGTCATGAACCACGCGCTGCGCAACGCCATGATCCCGATCGTCACCTTCCTCGGCGCCGACCTCGGCTCCCTCATGGGCGGTGCGGTCATCACGGAGCGCATCTTCAACATCCACGGTGTCGGCGGTCTGCTCGCCCAGTCCGTCTACCTCAAGCAGGGCGCGGTCGTCGTGGGCGGTGTGACCATCCTGGTCCTCGTCTACCTGGTCGGCAACCTGCTCGTGGACCTGCTGTACGCCGTGCTCGACCCGAGGATCCGCTATGCGTGACACAACTACGGTGGAGGACTCGATGACGACCGACACCCAGATCGCCGGCACCCCCTCCGCCGGCGCCGCGGCCAAGAAGGACGGCGGAAAGAAGAAGAAGGACCGCGAGGCGAGCCTCTGGTCGGACGCGCTGGCCGACCTGCGGCGCAACCCGGTCTTCCTGATCGGTGGGTTCCTCGTCGTCTGCATGCTCATCGTCTCCGCGTTCCCGCAGTGGTTCACGGACGGCAGCCCGTTCGCGTCCGACGCGTGCAAGCTGCAGGACTCGCTCAAGACCCCGAGCGCGGAGCACTGGTTCGGCTTCGACATCCAGGGCTGTGACGTCTACACCCGCACGGTCTGGGCCGCCCGCAACTCGGTCATCGTCGGCATCGTCACCACCTCGCTGGTGATCATCGTCGGCGGTGGGCTCGGCCTGCTGGCCGGCTGGACCGGCGGTTTCCTCGACAGCTTCCTGTCCCGCTTCACCGAGATCTTCTTCGCGATCCCGCTGCTGCTCGGCGGCATGCTGATCATGTCCGCGCTGCCGGGCAACGCGTGGTCGGTCTCGCTGGTGCTCGCGATCCTCGGCTGGCCGCAGATCTTCCGCATCATGCGGTCCTCGGTGCTGCAGAACAAGAACAACGACTACGTGGTCGCCGCCCGCGCCCTCGGCGCCGGCACCCTGCGCATCACGCTGCGGCACATCCTGCCGAACGCCATCGCCCCGGTCATCGTGGTCGGCGCGATCAGCCTGGGCGTGTACATCTCCGCCGAGGCGGCCCTGTCGTACCTCGGCATCGGCGTCCAGCCCCCGGAGATCTCCTGGGGCCTCATGGTCAGCGACGCCTCCGTCCGCTGGCTGCAGGCTCCGCACGTGCTCCTGTTCCCGGCCGGCGCGCTGAGCATCACGGTGCTCGCGTTCATCATGGTCGGCGACGCGGTGCGCGACGCCCTCGACCCGAAGCTGCGCTGAGGAAGGGCGTACGTTGACCATCATCGACAAGACCTCGAACGTCCCCGCGCCCCGATCGGCGCCGGAGGGCACCCCCCTGCTCGAAGTGCGCGACCTGCACGTCGAGTTCCACACCCGCGACGGCGTGGCCAAGGCCGTCAACGGTGTCTCGTACTCGGTGGACGCCGGCGAGACCCTCGCCGTCCTCGGCGAGTCCGGCTCGGGCAAGTCCGTGACGGCGCAGGCCATCATGGGCATCCTCGACATGCCGCCCGGCAAGATCCCGTCCGGTGAGATCCTCTTCCAGGGCACGGACCTGCTGAAGCTCCCGGCGGACGAGTACCGCAAGATCCGCGGCTCGAAGATCGCCATGATCTTCCAGGACGCGCTCTCCTCGCTGAACCCGGTGCACACCGTGGGCGCCCAGCTCGGCGAGATGTTCCGCGTCCACCGCGGGATGTCCAAGAAGGACTCGCTGGTCAAGGCCGTCGAGCTGATGGACCGGGTGAAGATCCCCGCCGCCAAGGCGCGCGTGGGCGACTACCCGCACCAGTTCTCGGGCGGTATGCGCCAGCGCATCATGATCGCCATGGCGATGGCCCTGGAGCCCGACCTGATCATCGCCGACGAGCCCACCACGGCTCTCGACGTGACGGTCCAGGCCCAGGTCATGGACCTGCTCGCGGAACTCCAGCGCGAGATGAACATGGGTCTGATCCTGATCACCCACGACCTCGGCGTCGTCGCCGACGTCGCGGACAAGATCGCCGTCATGTACGGCGGTCGGATCGTCGAGACCGCCCCGGTCCACGAGATCTACCAGCGCCCCGCGCACCCGTACACCCGCGGCCTGCTCGACTCGATCCCGCGCCTGGACCAGAAGGGCCAGGAGCTCTACGCGATCAAGGGCCTGCCGCCCAACCTGCTGAACATCCCGCCGGGCTGCGCCTTCAACCCGCGCTGCCCCAAGGCGCAGGACGTCTGCCGCACCGACGTGCCGGTCCTGCACCGGGTGACCGAGCAGGACGGCACCGAGCTGCCCGGCCGCGGCAGCGCGTGCCACTTCTGGAAGGAGCAGATCCATGGCTGACCTCACCAAGGGCGAGCGCGAGCCGATCCTCCAGGTGCGCAACCTGGTCAAGCACTTCCCGCTGACCCAGGGCATCCTGTTCAAGAAGCAGGTCGGCGCGGTCAAGGCCGTCGACGGCGTCTCCTTCGACCTGTACCGGGGCGAGACCCTCGGCATCGTCGGCGAGTCCGGCTGTGGCAAGTCCACCGTCGCCAAGCTCCTGATGAGCCTGGAGCGGGCCACCTCCGGCGAGGTGTTCTACAAGGGCCAGGACATCACCAAGCTGTCCGGCAAGGCCCTCAAGGCCGTCCGCCGCAACATCCAGATGGTGTTCCAGGACCCGTACACCTCGCTGAACCCGCGCATGACGGTCGGCGACATCATCGGCGAGCCCTTCGAGATCCACCCCGAGGTGGCCCCGAAGGGCGACCGGCGCCGCAAGGTCCAGGAGCTCCTGGACGTCGTCGGCCTGAACCCCGAGTACATCAACCGCTACCCGCACCAGTTCTCCGGCGGCCAGCGCCAGCGCATCGGCATCGCCCGCGGCCTCGCGCTCAACCCGGAGATCATCATCTGCGACGAGCCGGTCTCCGCGCTCGACGTGTCGGTGCAGGCGCAGGTCGTCAACCTGATGGAGAAGCTCCAGGACGAGTTCGACCTGTCGTACGTGTTCATCGCGCACGACCTGTCGATCGTCCGGCACATCTCCGACCGCGTGGGCGTGATGTACCTCGGCAAGATGGCCGAGATCGGCACCGACTCCGAGATCTACGACCACCCGACGCACCCCTACACCCAGGCGCTGCTGTCGGCCGTCCCGGTCCCGGACCCGCAGGCGCGCGAGGCCCGCGAGCGGATCATCCTCACGGGTGACGTCCCCTCGCCCGCCAACCCGCCGTCGGGCTGCCGCTTCCGCACCCGCTGCTGGAAGGCGCAGGACATCTGCACCACCGAGCAGCCGCTGCTCGCCGTCCCGGAGCGCTACAAGGGCCAGAACACCCTCGCGGCGCACGAGTCGGCGTGCCACTTCGCGGAGGAGCGGGCCGTCCTGGCCGTCTGACCCCCGCGTACGTCCTCCAGGGCGCCCGGTGCCGGATCCTCCGGCGGCGGGCGCCCTGGCGCGTTCCGTACGGGCCGGCCGCGCAGGCCGTGCAGGCCGTGCAGGCCGTGCACGGCAGGACCGGCGGCGGCGCCGCGCGCCCCGAACCCGCCTGCGGAAAAGCCGGTTGCGGCCGTACCCGGACGCGTCGGACAGTGTCCGGATGACCGACGTGATCACCGTCCGGCCCGCCGGGCCCGGGGACGCAGCCGACATCTGCGCCCTCCTCAACGCCGTCGACCTGATCGAGATAGGCCGGCCCGAGACCGACCTCGCCTCCGTCGAGGCCGATCTGTCCCACCCCGACGTCGACCTCGCCACCGACTCCTGGCTCGCCTTCCAGGACGGCCGGCTCGTGGCGTACGCCCTGGTGTGGGCGGACTCCGGGCCGGGCCGGGTCGACTGCGACCACTACGTCCTGCCCGACCACGACGAGGCCGCGCTCGCCCTGCTGGAGCGGCTGGAGGCCCGGGCCCGCGAGATGGTCGCAGGGGCGGGGGAGGGCCGGTTGCGGCTCCAGCTCAACATCGAACCCACCCTCGACCTCTCCCTGCTGTCCGGGCGCGGCTACCGCACCGTGCGCCGCTACCAGGTGATGACCCGTCCCGTCTCGGCGGCCGCCGACCTGCCGCCCGCCCCTCCCGAGGGGATCACCCTGCGCCACTGCGGAGCCGACGAGGCCGACCGGCGCCGCGCCCACGCCCTGGTGGAGGAGACCTTCGCCGCCCACTTCGGGCACGTCGACCGCCCGTACGAGGCCTGGCTGGACCATGTCGACGGCCGCGCGCTCGACTGGTCCCTGGTGTGGATCGCGAGCCTGCCCGGCCACGGCGACGTGGGCGTGCTGCTCACCCGCGACGACCGCACCAGCATGGGCTGGGTCAGCCACCTCGGCGTACGGTCCGGGGTGCGTGGCCGCGGCATCGGCGGCTTCCTGCTGCGCCACGGCTTCGCCGCGTACGCGGCCCGCGGACGGGACCTCGTCGGTCTGGGCGTGGACATCAGGAACGAGACCGGCGCACTCGGGTTGTACGAGTCGCACGGGATGAAGCTCCACTACGCCGTTGACACCTGGGAGCTGTCCTTGCACTCACATGGGTGACAGGCGCACGGCGCAGGGGTGCAATCGGTCCAACCGGCAGTGCACCGGACCCCGCAAGGGGTGACATTGGCTCCCAAGTGAGTCCCGGTAGCCGGAGGAGGCACTCGATGCGCGCAGCCACCCACGCCAAGTGGGCCGCAGGGGCGGTGGCCGTCGCCCTGGCGGCGTCGGCCTGCGGAGGCGGGGGTGAAAGCGGCGGAGGCGGCGAGTCCGGGATCGTCAGTTCCTCCTGGGGCGACCCGCAGAACCCCTTGGAGCCGGCCAACACCAACGAGGTGCAGGGCGGCAAGGTCCTCGACATGATCTTCCGCGGGCTCAAGCGCTACGACCCCAAGACCGGCGAGGCCACCGACATGCTCGCCGAAAGCATCGAGACCACCGACAACCAGAACTTCACCATCACCGTGAAGGACGGCTGGACGTTCAGCAACGGCGAGCCGGTCACCGCCCAGTCCTTCGTGGACGCCTGGAACTACGCCGCGAACGTCACCAACAAGCAGAACAACGCCCCGTTCTTCGGCGACATCGTCGGCTACGACGAGGTCCACCCGGCCTCCGGCGAGCCCAAGGCCAAGACGATGTCCGGGCTGGTCGTGAAGGACGCGCGGACCTTCACCGTGGCCCTCGACAAGAAGTTCTCCACCTGGCCCGAGACCCTCGGCTACCAGGCCTTCTCGCCCCTGCCCAAGGCCTTCTTCACCGACCACACCGCCTGGCTGGACAAGCCGATCGGCAACGGTCCGTACACCGTGGACTCGTACACCAAGGGCACCGGGATGAAGCTGCGCAGGTGGGACGGCTACCCCGGCGCGGACAAGGCCCTCAACGGCGGCGTGGACCTGAAGGTCTACACCGACAACAACACCGCCTACACGGACCTGATCTCCGGCAACCTCGACCTGGTCGACGACGTGCCCGCGTCGCAGCTGAAGAACGTCAAGAACGACCTCGGCGACCGGTACATCAACCAGCCGGCCCTCATCATCCAGACCCTCACCTTCCCCTTCTACGACCCCCAGTGGGGCAAGCCGGGCATGGAGAAGGTCCGCCGCGGCATCTCGATGGCGATCAACCGCGACGAGATCACCAAGCAGATCTTCCGCGACACCCGCACCCCCGGCAAGGACTGGACCTCCCCGGCCCTCGGCGAGAAGGGCGGCTTCAACCCCACGCTGTGCGGGGACGCCTGCACGTACGACCCGGCGGCCGCCAAGCAGCTCATCACGGAGGGCGGCGGACTGCCCGGCGGCAGGATGACCCTCACCTCCAACGTGGACACCGGTTCCCACCGGGCCTGGATGGACGCCGTCTGCAACAGCATCAACAACGCCCTCGGCCAGGGCCCCGTCTGCACGGTCAACCCGGTCGGAACCTTCGCCGACTTCCGCAACCAGCAGAGCTCCTACAAGCTGACCGGGCCGTTCCGCTCCGGCTGGCAGGCCGACTACCCGCTGATCCAGAACTTCCTCCAGCCGCTGTACTACACCGGCGCCTCCTCCAACTACGGCAAGTTCAGCGACCCGCAGTTCGACAAGCTCGTCGACGAGGCCAACCAGGAGGGCGACCCGGCCGCGGCCATCGCGAAGTTCCAGGACGCCGAGCGGATCCTCGCCGCCCAGATGCCGGCCATCCCGCTCTGGTACCAGAACGGCAGCGCCGGATACGCAGAACGCCTCTCCGACGTGGCGCTCAACCAGTTCAGCGTGCCCGTCTACGACCAGATCAAGGTCAGCTGACCCGCAGCCGCAAGGCCCGCCGACACCCCGGAGCCCTCCATGGGACGTTATGTGATCCGGCGGCTGCTCCAGATGATCCCGGTGTTCATCGGCAGCACGTTCCTGATCTTCTTCATGGTGTACGCGCTCGGGGACCCCGTCGCCGCCCTCTTCGGCGACAAGGCCCCCGACCCCGCCACCGCCGCCCGCATCCGCAAGGAGCTCTACCTCGACCGCCCGCTGTGGGAGCAGTACCTGCACTACATGGGCCAGATCTTCCAGGGGGACTTCGGCACGGCCTTCAACGGCCAGCCCGTCACCGAGCTGATGGCCTCGGCCTTCCCCGTCACCCTGCGCCTGACCTGCGTGGCGATCGTCATCGAGATCGTCGTCGGCATCACCCTCGGTGTCATCAGCGGACTGCGCCGCGGCCGGGCCGTCGACTCCGGGGTGCTGGTCCTCACCCTGATCGTGATCTCCATCCCGACGTTCGTCACCGGCTACGTGCTCCAGTACCTCTTCGGCGTCAAATGGGGCTGGGTCCGGCCCACCGTGTCCCCGAGCGCCCCCCTGGACGAGCTGATCCTGCCCGGCGTCGTCCTCGCCCTGGTCTCCCTCGCGTACGTCACCCGCCTCTCGCGCACCTCCATCGCCGAGAACGCCCGGGCCGACTACGTCCGCACCGCCGTCGCCAAGGGCCTGCCGCGCCGCCGGGTCACCACCCGGCACCTGCTGCGGAACTCCCTGATCCCCGTCGTCACCTTCATCGGCACCGACATCGGCGCCCTCATGGGCGGCGCCATCGTCACCGAGCGGATCTTCAACATCCACGGCGTCGGCTACCAGCTCTACCAGGGCATCCTGCGCAACAACTCCCCGACCGTGGTCGGGTTCGTGACCATCCTCGTCATCGTCTTCCTGCTGGCGAACCTGCTCGTCGACCTGCTCTACGCGGTCCTCGACCCGAGGATCCGCTATGCCTGAGCCGGCGTACGACCCGCTGGAGCCCGGTGACAACGAGGCCATCGCACCCACAGGACAGGGCGGACAGATGGACCTGGCACTCGACGAGGCGGAAAGCCTGGAGAAGAACCTGGAACCCGACCCGGGACGGAAAGGGCCGGCCGAGAAGGCCCGCTCGTTGTGGTCCGACGCCTGGCACCAGCTCCGCCGCAACCCCGTCTTCATCATCTCGGCCCTGCTGATCCTCTTCCTCGTCCTCATCGCGATCTGGCCGCAGCTCATCGCGAGCGGTGACCCGCTCCAGTGCGACCTGTCCAAATCGCAGGAGGGCTCCGAGCCCGGCCACCCCTTCGGCTACGACACCCAGGGCTGCGACGTGTACACCCGCACCGTGTACGGGGCCCGCGCCTCCATCACCGTCGGCGTGTGCGCCACCCTCGGCGCCGCACTGCTCGGCTCGCTGCTCGGCGGGCTCGCCGGGTTCTTCGGAGGCTGGAGCGACTCGCTCCTCTCCCGTGTCGCCGACATCTTCTTCGGCATCCCCGTCGTCCTGGGCGGCCTGGTCTTCCTGTCCGTCGTCACCGGCGACACCGTCTGGCCGGTGGTCGGCTTCATCGTGCTGTTGGGCTGGCCGCAGGTGGCCCGCATCGCCCGCGGATCCGTCATCACCGCCAAGGAGAACGACTACGTCCAGGCCGCCCGGGCGCTGGGCGCCGGCCACTCCCGGCTGCTGCTGCGGCACGTCGGGCCCAACGCCGTGGCACCCGTCATCGTCGTCGCCACGATCGCGCTCGGCACGTACATCGCCCTGGAGGCCACCTTGTCCTTCCTCGGCGTGGGACTGCGTCCGCCCACGGTCTCCTGGGGCATCGACATCTCCAACGCGGCCCCCCAGATCCGCAACGCCCCGCACATGCTGCTCTGGCCGGCGGGCGCGCTGAGCCTGACGGTGCTCGCGTTCATCATGCTCGGCGACGCGGTGCGCGACGCCCTCGACCCCAAGCTGCGCTGAGGAGCGGGCCCATGCTGCTCGAAGTCCGGGACCTCCACGTGGAGTTCCGCACCCGTGACGGGCTCGCCAAGGCCGTCAACGGCGTGACCTACTCGGTGGACGCCGGCGAGACGCTCGCCGTGCTCGGCGAGTCCGGCTCCGGCAAGTCGGTGACCGCCCAAGCGGTGATGGGCATCCTGGACGTGCCTCCGGGCCGGATCGCCGGCGGCGAGATCCTCTTCAAGGGCAAGGACCTGCTGAGGATGAAGGAGGACGAGCGGCGCAGGATCCGCGGCGCCGAGATGGCGATGATCTTCCAGGACGCGTTGTCCGCCCTGAACCCGGTGCTGAGCGTGGGCGCGCAGCTCGGCGAGATGTACGAGATCCACCGCGGGACGTCCCGCAAGGAGGCGCGGGCCAGGGCCGTCGAGCTGATGGACCGGGTGAAGATCCCCGCGGCGAAGCAGCGGGTGGGGGACTACCCGCACCAGTTCTCCGGCGGCATGCGCCAGCGCATCATGATCGCGATGGCGTTGGCCCTGGAACCCTCGCTGATCATTGCCGACGAGCCGACGACGGCCCTCGACGTCACGGTGCAGGCCCAGGTCATGGACCTGCTCGCGGAGCTGCAGCGCGAGTTGAACATGGGGCTCATCCTGATCACCCACGACCTGGGCGTGGTCGCCGACGTCGCCGACAAGATCGCCGTCATGTACGCGGGCCGGATCGTCGAGGCGGCCCCGGTCCACGACATCTACGAGGCGCCCGCCCACCCCTACACCCGCGGCCTGCTGGACTCCATTCCCCGCCTGGACCAGAAGGGGCAGGAGCTGTACGCGATCAAGGGCCTGCCGCCCAACCTGCTCGCCATCCCGCCCGGTTGCGCCTTCAACCCCCGCTGCCCCATGGCGCGGCCGGTGTGCCGCAGCGACGTGCCGCCGCTGTACCCGGTCACCGGTGTGCCCGAGCCGCGCGCCAGCGCCTGCCACTTCTGGAAGGAGTGCCTCGGTGGCTGAGCCCGTCCTCCAGGTCCGCGGCCTGGTCAAGCACTACCCGCTGACCCGGGGGATCCTGTTCAAGAAGCAGGTCGGCGCGGTCAAGGCGGTCGACGGCGTCTCCTTCGGGCTGGGGCGCGGCGAGACCCTGGGCATCGTCGGGGAGTCGGGCTGCGGCAAGTCCACGGTGGCCAGGATGCTGGTCAACCTGGAACGGCCCACGGCGGGCTCCATCACGTACAAGGGCGAGGACATCACGAAGCTGTCCGGCCGGGCCCTGAAGGCCGTCCGCCGCAACATCCAGATGGTGTTCCAGGACCCGTACACCTCGCTGAACCCGCGCATGACGGTCGGTGACATCATCGGCGAGCCGTACGAGATCCACCCGGAGGCCGCCCCGAAGGGCGACCGTCGCCGGCGGGTCCAGGAGCTCCTGGACGTGGTGGGCCTGAACCCCGAGTACATCAACCGCTACCCGCACCAGTTCTCCGGCGGCCAGCGCCAGCGCATCGGCATCGCCCGCGGGCTCGCCCTGCGGCCGGAGGTCATCGTGGCGGACGAGCCGGTCTCGGCGCTCGACGTGTCGGTGCAGGCGCAGGTCATCAACCTGCTGGAGCGGTTGCAGAGCGAGTTCGACCTGTCGTACGTGTTCATCGCGCACGACCTGTCCATCGTCCGGCACATCTCCGACCGCGTGGGCGTGATGTACCTGGGCCGGGTGGTGGAGATCGGCACCGACACCGAGATCTACGACCACCCCACCCACCCGTACACCCAGGCGCTGCTGTCGGCCGTCCCCGTCCCGGACCCGCGGGCGCGGGCCCACCGGGAGCGGATCATCCTGACCGGGGACGTCCCCTCGCCCGCCGATCCGCCGTCGGGCTGCCCGTTCCGCACCCGCTGCTGGAAGGCCCAGAGCCGCTGCACCGACGAGGTCCCGCTGCTGGCGGTCCCCGCGGTCTTCCCCCCGGGGCCGGCCGCCCACCCCTCGGCCTGTCACTTCGCGGCCGAGAAGCAGGTGGTGCCGCCGCCGGGGGACCTGCCCCCGCCGCCCGCGCCGCCGGGCGCCGCGCCCGGGGCGAAGGGGGAGTAGTCGAAGGTGCGGCAGCAACGGCTCAGCCGGCCCCGACCGGGTGCGTGCCGACCCGGGCCTCCAGCCAGTCGGGCAGGGCCAGCAGCCGTACGCCCTCCTGCTCGTCGGGGTCGGTGCGGGCCACCACGCAGACCATGTCCTCCTCGCCGGTGTTCACCGGCAGGTGCGGGGTGTCCGGCGGGATGTGGATGTAGTCGCCGGCCCGGAGCAGGACGTGCTCGGTGAGGCCTTCGCCGTGCCAGACCTCGACCTGGCCGGACTGGACGAAGATCGCGGACTCGTGCCCGGCGTGCAGGTGAGGCCGGCCGCGGCTGCCCGCGGGCATCACCAGCCGGTGCAGGCACAGCCCCTTGGCCCCGGCCGACTGGGCGCTGATTCCGGCCCCGAAGCGACCGCCCTGGACTCCGTCGTAGCTGCCGGTCCGCACGACCGTGCAGCGCAGTTGTGCACTCATGTACGGCAGTAGAACAGGGCCAAGATCGAATGGAGGAGCGCACCGGGCGGCGCAGGTGCGCAGCGGGGGGCGCGCGGGCGAGCGGATCGCGCTGCCGCTGGACGGGCCGGAATCCGACCCGTCGAACCCGTCCCGTTCTGACGCATTCGGCGCGACACGACCGTCGGAGCCTGCGCGCCACCGGTTATTTCCGGCCAGGGCGATGATTCCACCGCGTGGCGGCCGCCCGCGTACCGGGGGCGCCGCCCGTCGCCCCGCCGTCCACCCAACCCGGTTTACACACAGGCAACTTGACCGTTTCTGTCCGGAGATATGGGGCAGGCAGCCTGGGTTCCGTGCGGCCGTGCGGGTGCCGACAACCGGCCGGGGGGCCCGTTCGTGCTCCCCGGCCGGCCACCCCCGTGACCCTGTGCATGCGCGGCGTGCGCCCCTCGTGCTGCCGGAATTCGATCGATGCGCTGGTACGGAAAGTTATGATCCGTAGCGCACGGTGGGTATGACTCCGCCGAGCACTGAGTACGAGTACGCGTACCGATGTCCGCTCGTCGTGGAGGTGAAACGCCGTGGCACTCTCGATCTCGGCCGTGGTGCTGCTGGCGATCGTCGTCTTCCTGCTGGTCCGCCGGTCGGGCCTGAAGGCGGGACACGCCGCTGTCTGTGTGCTCCTCGGTTTCTATCTCGCGAGCTCGACCATTGCGCCGACGCTCACCCAGCTGACCTCGAACGTGGCGAGCATGATCAGCGGCCTCAAGCTGTAGGCCGTTGCTCGTTAGTCTTGCCCCATGAACGGTCTTCCCGCCCGTCGTCTGCTCCTCGTGCACGCACACCCGGACGACGAGTCGATCAACAACGGCGCCACCATGGCCAAGTACGCGGCCGAGGGCGCCCACGTCGCGCTGGTGACCTGCACCCTCGGCGAGGAGGGTGAGGTCATCCCGCCCGAGCTCGCCCACCTGGTGGCCGACCGCGACGACACCCTCGGCAGCCACCGCATCGGCGAGCTCGCCGCGGCGATGACGGAACTCGGGGTCGCCGACCACCGGTTCCTCGGCGGGCCCGGGCGGTTCCGCGACTCCGGGATGATGGGCGTCGAGCAGAACCGCCGCCCCGGCTCCTTCTGGTCGGCGGAGGTCGACGAGGCGGCCGCGTACCTGGTCGAGGTCGTCCGCGAGCTGCGCCCGCAGGTCCTCGTGACCTACGACCCCAACGGCGGTTACGGCCACCCCGACCACATCCAGGCCCACCGGGTCGCCATGCGTGCCGTGGAGCTGGCCGCCGAGCCCGCCTACCGACGCGACCTCGGTGACCCGCACGCGATCGAGAAGGTCTACTGGAACCGGGTGCCGCGCTCGGTGGTCGAGGAGGGCTTCGCCCGGCTGCACGCGGCCGGCGCCAAGAAGCCCTTCCCGGGGGTGGCTTCGCCGGACGACGTGCCCGGCGTCGTCGCCGACGAGCTCATCACCGCGGAGATCGCCGCGGACGAGTCGGCCGTGGCGGCCAAGGCGGCCGCGATGCGGGCGCACGCCACCCAGATCGCCGTGGACGGGCCCTTCTTCGCGCTCTCCAACGACCTGGCGCAGCCCCTGTTCGCCCGCGAGTACTACGAGCTGGTCCAGGGCCGCCCCGGCGCCCCCGCGGGCGAGCGGGAGCGCGACCTGTTCGCGGGGGTCGGCGCATGACCCGGGCGTGGACCGCGGGGCGGATCGCCGCCCTCCTCGGGCTGTTGGTGCTCGGCGTGCTGACCGGTCTGGCCGGCTGGGCCGTCGTCGACCTGTGGTTCCCGGCCGGGGTGGCGCTGGCGCTGCTGGCCCTCTTCGGGCTGTTCCTCGGCGGCCGGATCGTGACCGGGACGGGCATCGGGGTCGGCGCCGCGGCGGCCGGCTGGTTCCTGGCGTACGTGGCCCTGGGCGTCCCGCGCCCCGAGGGGGACTTCCTGTTGAGTTCGTCCGGAATCGGCATGTACGTCTACCTTTTGGGCGGAACCGTCGCGGCTGTGATGTGTGCCACCCTGCGCAACCCGTTCGACCAGCCCGTTTCGGCCGCGCCGCCCGCCAAGTGACAGGCCGTTGAACTCGGGCGGGGTGCCCGCTGCGGGGGATTGGGACCTGCGGGGACCGGTGTGCGCCGGGGGCTTGGAGGGGGCGAAGGGGAACCTCGGATTCCCCTAGGTCAGTTGCGTTCGGGCCGCGGCCAGTATGGTGGTCGGGCCGCCGAGCTGCCCGCGCGCACGGTATGACGGGCGGCGGAGCCAACCGGGAGAACCTGCCTTGAGTCGTGAAACCGACAGTCCGACCTCCGGGCCCCAGGGGCGCGGAGGAACCGCATACCCCTCGGGTACCCAGCCGTACGGAACCGGCCAGCACCCGTCCGCGGACACAGCGGCGACTGCCTCGGAGGAGAACTCTGTGACCTCGAACCCGTCCACGCCCGACACCGACGGGCCGAAGACCGAGACCACCCTGACGACCCGGATCCGGATCAACATCCCGGGTTCGCGGCCGATCCCGCCGGTGGTCGTACGCAAACCGGTCGCCGCCGAGGCGGAGAAGGCCCGGGACGCGCAGGCCGAGCCGCCGGCCGTGCCCGCGCGCCCGTCGGCGCCCGCGTCGCCCCGCGCGCTGACCGCCGGGCCGGCCGCGCACGCCCCCGGCAACGCCGCGCCCGCCGCGCCCCCCGTGTCCGCCGCTCCGGACGGGCCCGCGGGGCCCGCCGAGCCGGAGGACGCGGGGAACAACTGGTTCGCCCCCCGCAAGTCGAGGGCCGCCGCCCCCGCCCCGGCCGCGCCCCTGCCGACCCGCGGCCCGGCCGCGTCCGCACCCGCCCAAAGCCCGCTCCCCGACCGCACGCCCCCCCCGCCGGCCCGGCCCGGTGCGGCCGCGCACGGCGGCGCCCCGGCGGCCGGCTTCACCCCGGGCGCCCCTGCCGCCCCCGGCCGCGGCCCCGGCGTCCCGGCCCAGGACTTCCCCGGCGCCCCGCAGACGACCGCCCCGGCCGGCCCCGGCTTCGCCGGCCCGGGCTTCGACGACCCGGCCTTCGGCGGCCCCGGCGCGCCCGGCGGGCCCGGCGCCGAGGCCACCCAGGGCTTCCCGGCCTTCCCCGGCGATGGTGGACCCGCCACCGAGCCGTTCCCCGCCTTCGACGCCCCCGCGGGCCGTGGCGGCCCCGCCGGTCCGGCCGGACCCACGGGCGGCCCCGCCCTGGGCAGCGCCCCGCTGGGCGCCCCGCGCGCCGACGAGGCCCCGCGCTGGCCCGGACCGGACCTGGACGACCCGATGGCCGCCCCGGTTCCCCCGCCGGGCCCGGGCGCCACGGCAGGCGCCTCCGCCCCGCGCGGCCCCCGGCCCGCCCCGGCGCGCCCGGCCGCGCCGAAGCCCGCCCCCAAGCCGACCAAGGTGGCCAAGGCCCGATCCAAGCTGGTCCTGGTCGGCGGTGGCGTCTTCGCCCTGTTCGGCGTCGCCTACGGCGCCGGGCTGCTCCTGAACCACTCGGACGTCCCCAAGGGCACCACCGTCCTCGGCGTCGACATCAGCGGCAGCCGCGACGAGGCCGTCGCCAAGCTCCAGACGGCCTTCGGCAACCGCGCCGCCAGCCCGCTCCAGGTGAGCGTCGCCGGCAAGCAGGCCGAGCTCAAGCCGGAGAAGGCGGGCCTGTCCCTCGACGCCCAGACCACCGTCCGCAACGCCGCCGGCAGCGACTACAACCCCGTCACGGTCATCGGCTCGCTCCTCGGCAACGAGCGCGTCGCCGACCCGGTGCTGCCCGTCGACGAGGAGAAGCTCCAGGTCGCGCTGCAGGAGCTGGCGGGAACCGCCGGCACCGTCACCGAGGGCACCATCAAGTTCGACACGGGCAAGGCCGTCGCCGTGCCCGGCAAGGCCGGCACCACCCTCGACGCGGGCGCCTCCGCCGACCTGGTCACCAAGGCCTTCCGCGAGATGGTCGCCACCGGCAAGACGACCCCCGTCGAACTCCCCACCGCCAACAAGGAGCCGGCCGTCGGCCAGGCCGAACTGGACCGGGCCATGAAGGAGTTCGCCGAGCCCGCCATGTCGGGCATCGCCACCGTGAAGGCGGGCCCCAAGTCCCTCGCCTTCGGCCCCAAGTCCCTGCCCAAGATCCTCAGCATGCAGGTGGTGGAGGGGCGCCTGGTCGAGAAGTACGACCTCGAAGCGCTCAAGACGACGTACGGCAACACCTTCGACGGCGTCCTGATCACCCGCGGCACCGGCGAGAAGACCCCCGTCACCCCGCAGGACGTGGCCGGAGCCCTCGGCAAGGCCCTGCGCGGCAAGACCGCCGCCGAGCGCACCGCGACGATCGACACCAACCCCAGCTGACGGCCGGCCGGCCGGAGCCCTCGGCCGGCGGCAGCGCGGCCCCCGTTCCCGGACCCGGGACGGGGGCCGCGCGCGTCGTGGGCCCCTCCCGGCGCCGGGCCGGCGCGGGCCGTCAGTTGAGCAGGGCGCGGGCCGAGAGGGCCTCCGACCTGATCCGCGCCGCGGCCTCGGCGTCCACCGCCGAGACCACCTCCGCGTACGCTTCCAGCTCCGCCGCGCCCGTACGGAACTCCCCGCGCTCCACGAGCAGCCGGGCCCGCTCGTAGCGCAGCGACGCCGGATGCGAGGGCAGCAGCAGCGACAGGTCCAGCGACCACAGCGCGACCGCCGACTGCTCGGGCCGTGCCGAGGCCCACACCCGGATGTTGTTCAGGATCCGCAGGACGATCTCCAGCGTCCCGGCCGGGGTGCGCGGCCCGGCCGCGAGCTCCGCCGGACCCGTGCCCGGCGACGCGCCGCCGGCGAAGGGGTCCACCACGACGCCCTCCTCCGGATCCCCGAAGCCCACCACGAAGTGCCCGGGCAGCCCGAGCCCGTACACGTGCGCACCCGCCCGCCGCGCGACCTCCATCCAGACCACCGACAGCAGGATCGGCAGGCCCCGGCGGCGCCGCAGCACCTCGTGCAGCAACGAGGACGACAGCCTCCCGTAGTCCGCGGGCGTGCCGTGGAAGCCCATTCGGCCGCCCAGCAACTCCGTCACCGCCGCGGCCCAGGCCCGGGCGCCGTGCAGCCCGTACGGCAGCATGCCCGCCAGCCGGTCCAGCTCGATCTGCGACCGGTCCATGGCCCGTTCGTCGAGCTCCGGATCCGCCTCGGCCGCCAGCAGCAGGCACAGCACCGCCAGGTCGGGCCGCTCCGAGCGGGCCTCCTCGGCGAACAGCTCCCGGTTCCACGCCGTCATCGTGCCGCCCGGTAGTGGTGGTAGGCGTGGTGCGGCGCGAAGCCCATGCCCTCGTACAGGGCCCGGGCCGCCGCGTTGTCCGTCTCCACCTGGAGCCAGGCCGCCGAGGCGCCCTCGTCGAGGGCCCGTGCCGCCAGGGCCGCCATCACCGCCGTCGCCAGGCCCTCGCGCCGGTGCGCCGGGTCCACCTCGACGGCCGCGAAGCCGGCCCACCGGCCGTCGGTGACGAGCCGGCCGATCGCCCGCCCGGGCACCGTCGCGAACCAGACCGACGGGCCGGCGACCAGCACCCGGCGGGCCACCGCCGGGTCGGCCACCCGCCCGTACCGCCCGAGCCACTCCTCGTCGGGCGTGCGGGACAGCAGCACCTGCGCGGTGTCCGCGGCCGTGTCCGCGAGCGGTGCCAGCGCCGCGATGCGCACCTCGGCCGACACCTCACGGACCCAGCCCCGCCGCTCCAGATCGGCGCACAGCACCTCCTGGGTGCCGGCGGCCCCCGTGGCGGCCTGCACATACGCCGGAAGTCCTCGTTCCGCGTACCAGGACGTCACCCGCGCGAGTGCTTCGTCCAGCGGCACCCCGGGATCGCCGAGCGGCAGCACCGAATTGGCCCGCCGGGTGAATCCGGCGGCCGCGCGCAGCGTCCACCCGCCCAGCGGCTCGCTCTCCAGCGGCTGCCAGGCCCGCGCCCCGACCCGCGCCAGCTCCTCGAACGAGGCCGCGGGCCCCCTCCGCCGGGCCGGCGCGGCGGGCACCACCTTGCCCGCCACCAGCGACGATTCCGCGATGCGGACGGACTCGCCGCTCTTTCGTGTGATCGTCAGCACACCTTGGTCCCACGATGTGAGAACCCCTACCGTATCGGTGAACGCGGGCGCAGCCTTCGACCCGCTTTCCACCCGTCGTACGGAGACTCGTTTACCCACGTCAGCCGGGGTGATACGGATCTCCAGCAGCCCGCCGGCCGTGATTTCCACAGCTCTGTCCGCCCCTCCTGTTCGGATCGTGCCCGGGAACGGAGATACTAGGCGTGGGCATCGACGACGCCGCGCTCCCGCGCGATATGGACAGCCCTACCGAGGAGGAACGAGAGCGTGACCTACGTCATCGCGGAGCCTTGTGTCGACGTCAAGGACAAGGCATGCATCGAAGAGTGCCCCGTCGACTGCATCTACGAGGGCCAGCGGTCCTTGTACATCCACCCGGACGAGTGCGTCGACTGTGGTGCCTGTGAGCCGGTCTGCCCGGTCGAGGCCATCTTCTACGAGGACGACACTCCGGAGGAGTGGAAGGAGTACTACAAGGCGAACGTCGAGTTCTTCGACGAGCTCGGTTCGCCCGGTGGTGCCTCGAAGCTGGGCCTGATCGAGCGGGATCACCCCTTCATCGCCGCGCTGCCGCCCATGGGCGAAGGCCACTGACGGCCGCCGCCCACGGCAGAACGCGACTCTCGGTCCCGTACGGCCCCCGTGCCGGGCGGGACCGAGCCGTTTGTCCCCAGTCCCGGCACGCCGTCCCGCCGGTCCCGGCCGGCAGCCCCGGCAGGTAGTTACGGCAGGCAGTTCCGGCAGGCAGTTCCGGTCCGCACGAGAGAGCAGAGAGCACCGTGGCCGCAGTATCCGCACGTCTTCCCGTCTTTCCCTGGGACAAGCTGGAGCCGTACAAGGCGACGGCCGCGGCGCACCCGGACGGCATCGTCGACCTGTCCGTCGGCACGCCCGTGGACCCGGTGCCCCAGCTGATCCAGAGCGCCCTGGTCGCGGCCGCCGACTCCCCGGGCTACCCCACCGTGTGGGGCACGCCCGCGCTGCGCGACGCGATCACCGGCTGGCTGCGCGGCCGGCTCGGCGCGAGCGCCGCCGGACACCGCAACGTCCTTCCGGTCGTCGGCTCCAAGGAGCTCGTGGCGTGGCTGCCGACCCAGCTGGGCCTGGGCGCCGGCGACAAGGTCGCCTACCCGCGGCTCGCCTACCCCACGTACGAGGTGGGGGCGCGGCTGTGCGGGGCCGAGGCCGTCGTCTACGACGACCCGACCGAGCTCGACCCGGCCGGCATCAAGCTGCTCTGGCTGAACTCCCCGTCCAACCCCACCGGGAAGGTCATCCCGAAGGAAGAGCTCGTCCGGATCGTCGCCTGGGCGCGCGAGCACCGCATCCTGGTCTTCAGCGACGAGTGCTACCTGGAGCTCGGCTGGGAGTCCGAGCCCGTCTCGGTCCTCCACGACGACGTGTGCGGCGGCTCGTACGAGGGCCTCGTCGCCGTCCACTCCCTGTCCAAGCGCTCCAACCTGGCCGGCTACCGGGCCGCGTTCATCGCCGGCGACGCGGACGTCCTCGGCGAGCTGCTGGAGATCCGCAAGCACGGCGGCATGATGACACCCGCCCCGGTGCAGGCGGCCACGGTGGCGGCGCTCGGCGACGACGCCCACGTCGAGGAGCAGCGCGCCCGCTACGCCGCGCGCCGCGAGGCGCTGCGCACGGCACTCCAGGCGCACGGCTTCCGGGTGGACCACAGCGAGGCCAGCCTCTACCTGTGGGTGACCCGCGACGAGCCCTGCTGGGACACCGTCGCCCACCTCGCAGCGCTCGGCATCCTCGTCGCGCCCGGCGACTTCTACGGCGAGGCGGGCGCACAGCACGTGCGCGTCGCGTTCACGGCCACGGACGAGCGCGTCGAGGCGGCCGTCAAGCGGCTCGCCTGACGCGGCTGCCCGTAGCGCGGGCGGCCGCTCCGCGGACAGCACGGACCGAGGGGGCCGGGAGTGTGAACTCCCGGCCCCCTCGGTCCTTCGGAACGGGCGGAGGTCAGCCGCCCAGCGGCAGCCCCTGCAGCGGCAGGGAACCCACCGCGTCGGCCGGCACCGCGCCGGTGAGCTGGCCGGCCGGCACGGCGTCGGTCGGCAGGCCCTTGGCCGGGAGCCCACCGAGCAGCCCGCCCGCGGTGCCCGCCACCTCGGCGGGAGCGCCGGGCAGGGCCTTGGCCGCGGTGTCCGCGACCGAGGTCGCGGCGGCCCCGCCGGTGCCGACCGCGTCGTTCGCGGTGGCGGTGGCGTCCGCGGTCTCCGGGGCGGTGAGCGCGCCCAGCTGGGGCACGGCCGAGTCCAGGCCCGCGGCGCTGGCCGCGCCGGCCGCACCGACCACGGGAGCGGCCCCGGCTGCGAGCAGCAGCGCGGAACGGGCGATCCGGCGGGTCAGGGGGAGGGACATGTTGCTCCTAAGCGGTAGCGGCTGAGTACGCCCCTACAACCGCTCCCGGGGCGGGACGGGTTGCGGACCCGTTAGGTAAAGGATCGGCAACGCATCGTTTAATCGGCTTCCGGGAAAAGCGCATTGGATGCGCGCCGACCAGGCATTCCGTGCCTGCCGGGGCCCCCGGTGGGGCCCTTCGCGTGACCCCCGCACGAGTGACGCCCCGTACGCACGGACGGGGCGCCGATGCGGCGTGTCAGCCCTTCACGAAGATCCGGATCTCGCCCGGCGCCGCGTTGCGCGGATCGCCGTCGCCCGACTTCCCGGGGCCGCCCTTCTCCTGCCAGCGGCCCTTCTTCTCCCCGGCGATCCAGCCCCGCTGGTCGTAGGAGACACGCACGATGTTCATCCCGCGGGCGTTGGCCACCGCCCAGCCCGCGATCGCCCGGCTGCCGCGCACCGCGGGCTCGCCGCCGTCCCGCTTCTCCACCACCGTGACTTCGGGCTCCTTGAGCGGCCCCGGACCTGCGGCCTCCCCGGTCCGGGAGGGCTCCGCGGGACTGATGTGCAGCCCGCCCCCAGCGAAGATCCGGTTCAGCTCCGCCCGGACCTTCTGCGGGTCGCCCGGATCGGTCGGCGCCGGCCCGCCGCAGGTGAGCTCGCCGGCGCCGGCGAAGGCGGCCGTCAGGACGGTCGCGTCCGGCTCGTGCTTCGCGTACGCCTGCGGGTAGCCGCTCAGCTGCACCTTCTGCGCGGCCTCCGTCAGCGGCAGCCGCGAGTACCCCTTCACCTTGACCAGCCGGTCGTAGAAGATCCCCGCCGAGTAGACCGGGTCCCTGATCTGCTCGGGCGTGCCCCAGCCCTGCGAGGGCCGCTGCTGGAACAGCCCCAGGGAGTCCCGGTCGCCGTGGTCGAGGTTGCGCAGGGCCGACTCCTGCATGGCGGTCGCCAGGGCGATGGTCACGGCCCGGTCCGGCAGGCCCTTGGCCACGCCGACGGCGGCTATCGTCGCCGCGTTCGCCGCCTGTTCGGGGGTCATGTCGTAGGTGCGGCGGGAGTCTCCGCCGGGAGCGTCCCCGGCCAGATCGGAGGCCGTGCAGTGCGGCGCGCCGCCGCCCCCCAACGACTCGAACCGCACGACGAGGTAGCCGACGAGGGCGAGCAGGACGCACAGGCCGGCGGCCGTACGGAGCCGACGGCGGCGGCGGGGGCGGGGAAGATCGCTCTGGGACACGCGGCCCACCGTACTTGAGCCACGTGTCGCGTCCAGTGAGCGGACGTGAGACGTTCGCCGCAGCCGTGCGGGTTAGGGTCGGGACATGTCCGAATCCGAGCTGGACCTCACCCTGGACGCAGCCGAGCTGACCGCCCGGCTGGTCGACATCCCGTCCGTGAGCGGCGACGAGAAGGTCCTCGCCGACCTGGTGGAGCACGCCCTGCGCGGCCTCCCGCACCTCACGGTCGACCGGTACGGCAACAACGTCGTGGCCCGCACGCACCTCGACCGGGCCGAGCGCGTCGTCCTCGCCGGCCACCTCGACACCGTGCCGATCGCCGGCAACGTCCCGTCCCGCCTCGACGAGAACGGCGTCCTGTGGGGCTGCGGCACCACCGACATGAAGTCCGGGGTCGCCGTACAGCTGCGCATCGCGGCCACCGTGCCCGAGCCCAACCGCGACCTCACCTTCGTCTTCTACGACCAGGAGGAGGTCGCCTCCGACCTCAACGGCCTGGGCAAGGTCGCCGCCGCCCACCCGGACTGGCTCGCCGGCGACTTCGCCGTCCTGCTGGAGCCCTCGAACGCCGAAGTCGAGGGCGGCTGCCAGGGCACCCTTCGGGTGCTGCTGCGCACCGCCGGCGAGCGCGCCCACTCCGCCCGCAGCTGGATGGGCTCCAACGCCATCCACGCGGCGGCCCCGATCCTGGCCCGGCTGGCCGCGTACGAGCCCCGGAGGCCCGTCATCGACGGCCTGCGGTACCACGAGGGCCTCAACGCGGTCCGCATCGACGGCGGCGTGGCCAACAACGTCATCCCCGACGCGTGCACGGTGACGGTCAACTTCCGCTACGCCCCCGACCGCAGCGAGGACGAGGCCATCGCCCACGTCAAGGAGGTCTTCGCGGACTGCGGCATCGCCGAGTTCGTCGTCGACGACTCCTCCGGCGGTGCCCTGCCCGGCCTGTCCCACCCGGCGGCGGTCGCCTTCATGCAGGCGGTCGGCGGGCGGGCGATGCCCAAGTTCGGTTGGACGGACGTCTCCCGCTTCAGCGCGCTCGGCGTCCCGGCCGTCAACTACGGCCCGGGCGACGCCCTGCTGGCGCACAAGGTCGACGAGCGGGTGGATACCAAGGCGATCCTGCACTGCGAGGAACGACTTCGCGCCTGGCTGACCTCCTGAATTCCGCTTCCCTTCACCTTCGTGCGCCTAGGCTGGGCCAACGATCAGCAGGAGGGAGCACATCATGGGCAACCACCGCAATTCCGACGGGATCGCCCGCCGGCGCCCCGAGGAGCAGCAGCTCGGGCCGGTACTGCGCAGGCGGGGCCAGGTGCAGGCGGGCAGCACGACGGACCAGCGGCTGCTGGACTCGGCCGGTCCCACCGAGTGGGTGCACACCGATCCCTGGCGGGTGCTGCGCATCCAGTCGGAGTTCATCGAGGGCTTCGGCACACTGGCCGAGCTGCCGCCCGCGATCAGCGTGTTCGGTTCGGCGCGCACGCCCGCCGGCTCGCCGGAGTACGAGGCCGGGGTCCGGATCGGCAGCGCGCTCGTCGAGGCCGGCTTCGCGGTGATCACGGGCGGCGGCCCGGGTGCGATGGAGGCGGCGAACAAGGGCGCCCGGGAGGCCAACGGCATCTCGGTGGGCCTGGGCATCGAGCTGCCCTTCGAGCAGGGGCTCAACGCGCACGTCGATCTCGGCCTGAACTTCCGGTACTTCTTCGTCCGCAAGACGATGTTCGTGAAGTACAGCCAGGGGTTCGTGGTCCTGCCGGGCGGACTCGGCACGCTGGACGAGCTGTTCGAGGCCCTGACCCTCGTCCAGACCCAGAAGATCACCCGGTTCCCGATCGTGCTGTTCGGCACGGAGTACTGGAGCGGCCTGGTCGACTGGCTGCGCAACACGGTGGTCGCACAGGGCAAGGCCTCCGAGCGCGACCTCTACCTCTTCCACGTCACGGACGACGTGGAAGAGGCGATCGCCCTCGTGACGAAGGAAGTCGGCAAGTAGCCGGACCCGCCGCTGCCCCGGCCGGGGCAGGGTCGTCGGCCGGGGGCCGGTGCCTGGGCCTGCTCAGGCCAGTCCCCGGCGGGCCACCGCGGGCTCCCGCAGGCCCTGGATCGAGCGGACCATCTCCAGGACCTGCCGGGTCTCGGCGACCTCGTGGACGCGGTAGACCTGCGCGCCCAGCCAGGCCGAGACCGCCGTCGTGGCCAGCGTGCCGAGCAGACGCTCCTTGACCGGCCGGTCGAGGGTCTCGCCGACGAAGTCCTTGTTCGACAGCGAGACCAGCACCGGCCAGCCCGTCTCCGTCATCTCCGCCAGGCGCCGGGTGGCCTCCAGCGAGTGCCGGGTGTTCTTCCCGAAGTCGTGGCCCGGATCGATCATGATCGCGTCCCGCCGGACGCCGAGGGCCGCGGCCCGCTCGGCCAGGCCCACCGTGACCCGCAGGATGTCCGCCATCACGTCCTCGTATCCGGTCCGGTGCGGCCGGGTCCGCGGCTCGACACCGCCGGCGTGCGTGCAGACCAGACCCGCGCCGTACCGGGCGGCGACCTCCGCGAGCCGCGGATCCACCCCGCCCCAGGCGTCGTTGAGCAGGTCCGCGCCCGCCTCGCAGACGGCCTCGCCGACCTCGTGCCGCCAGGTGTCCACGCTGATCACCACGTCCGGGTGGCGACGCCGGACCTCGGCCACGAAACCGACCGTGCGCCGGGCCTCCTCGGCCGCGTCCACGTGCTCGCCCGGACCGGCCTTGACCCCGCCGATGTCGATGATCGCCGCGCCCTCGGCCACCGCCTGCTCCACCCGCTCCAGGGCGGGCTCGTCGCGGAACGTCGCACCCTGGTCGTAGAAGGAGTCCGGCGTGCGGTTCACGATCGCCATGATCACCGGCTCGTGGGTGTCGAACTCGCGCCTGCCCAGTCGCAGCATCCCGTTCTTTCCTCCTCAGGCGGCCCGTGCGCCGCGCCTGTGACCTTAACCTGGTGGTCGGAGTGGTCCCCAGCTACCGCTGGGAGGTGCCCCCAGAGTCTCTCAGGGAGTCGATCGTGTTCTGGTTCTTGCTGATCGCGCTGGTCGGGGTCGTCGCCGCGGTCACCCTGGCGGTGGTGAGCGGCGGCTCGGAGCCCGTACTGCCCGAGGCGGAGCCGGACCGCGTCGCCGACGCGCTGCCCGAGAGCCGTCCGGTGGTGCCCGCCGACATCGACGCGCTGCGGCTGCCCGTGGCGCCCCGTGGCTACCGGATGGCCGAGGTGGACGACGTGCTGGAGCGGCTCGCGGCCGAGCTGGCCGAGCGCGACGCGCGGATCGCCGAGCTGACGGCGGCGACCGCCGCGCACCGCGACGTCCCGGTCGCGGCCGACACCGACACCGCCGCCGCCCCGGCCGGGACGGCCGACCGCCCGTCGGAGCCGACGGCGGTCGACCTGTCCAAGGACGCCCGGTGACCGCCCTCGCCGGACCCGACGGGGGCCTGCGCTGCCCGTGGGCGCTGTCCACCGAGGACTACATCGCTTACCACGACACCGAATGGGGCCGCCCGGTGCACGGGGACGACGCCCTGTACGAGCGGCTGTGCCTGGAGGCCTTCCAGTCGGGGCTGTCCTGGTTGACCATCCTGCGGCGGCGGGAGGGCTTCCGGAAGGCCTTCGCCGACTTCCGGATCGCCGCCGTCGCCCGCTTCGACGAACACGACGCGGCACGGCTGCTCACCGACGAGCGGATCATCCGCAACCGGGCCAAGATCGAGGCGACCCTCGCCAACGCCAAGGTCCTCGCGGAGTGGGAGCCCGGCGAACTCGACGACCTCATCTGGTCCCACGCCCCGGAGCCGGGCCGGCCGGCCCCGCAGGACGTCTCCGAGGTCCCGGCCGTGACGCCCGAGTCCACCGCCCTGGCCAAGGCCCTGAAGAAGGCCGGCGTCCGCTTCGTCGGCCCCACCACCGCCTACGCCCTGATGCAGGCCTGCGGCCTGGTCAACGACCACCTGGCCGCCTGCGCGGCCCGTACCCCGGCGGCCCCCGCGGCCTGACGGGGTGGGTGCGGGGCGTCCGGCGGACCGGGCGGCCGGGCGCCGGACCGCCCCGTGCCCGCTAGCGCCCCGTGCCCGCTAGCGCCCCGTGTACTTCGGCTTCTCCTTGGCGAGGAAGGCCGCGACCGCGATCGCGTGGTCCTCGGAGGCACCCGACCGCGTCTGCAGCTCGTCCTCCTTCTCCAGCGCCTCGGCGAGCGAGCGCCCCGCCCCGTACGCCAGCGCCTCCTTCAGCCCGGCGTAGGCGACGGTCGGACCGTCCGCCAGCCGCCGGGCGACCCCGGCGGCGGTGTCCGCGAGCTCCGCCGCCGGCACGAGCCGGTTGACGAGGCCGAGCTCCTCCGCCTCCTGCGCGGAGATCGACCGCGGGAACAGCAGCAGGTCCGCCGCCCGGCTCGGGCCGACCAACCGCGGCAGGGTCCAGGACAGCCCGGAGTCGGCGGACAGCCCGACCCCGGCGAAGGCGGTGGTGAAGCTCGCCGTGTCGGCCACCACCCGGTAGTCCGCGGCCAGCGCGAAACCGAAGCC
This sequence comes from Streptomyces sp. NPDC059851, assembly GCF_042732005.1. Lineage (NCBI taxonomy): Bacteria > Bacillati > Actinomycetota > Actinomycetes > Kitasatosporales > Streptomycetaceae > Streptomyces > Streptomyces sp. NPDC059851. The sequence continues at coordinate 96,938 of NZ_JBHWJJ010000006.1, forward strand.
CGCCCCGGCAGCGACGCCGTTGACCCCGGCGACCACCGGCTTCGGCATCTCCGCGATCGCCCGCACGATCGGGTTGTAGTGCTCGCTCACGGTGCTCAGCGCATTGCCCGAGCCGGACTGCCGGGCGGCCTCCAGGTTCCCGACGTGCTCCTTCAGGTCCTGGCCCACGCAGAAGGCCCGCCCGGTGGCGGTCAGCAGGACCGCCCGCACGGCCGGGTCGGCGCCCGCCGCCTGCAGGGCGTCCCGGAGGGCGACCTTCAGCTCCGTGTTCAGCGAGTTCATCGCGTCCGGGCGGTTCAGCGTGATCGTCGCGAGCCCGTCGGTCACGTCGTACAGCACGGTGTCGGCCATGGCAGGTGGTGTCCCCTCCGTCGCGGACCCGGCCAGCGATCGGTACTGGCCGGTACAGGGCCAGCATGGCGGAGATCGTCGGATCGGGGCATGTGATGTGCGTCAAAGAATCGCGTGGCGTCCCCCGGAGCCGCGCGCGGGAGCGGCGGCGAAGTATCGCAGTTGGATCCCCGAAATGAGTGGTTTTGGCAGAGCGCGTTGCGCAAGCGTTCCCGGCTGATGTTGGTCATCGGGTCCTGACATGCGGGATAATGGCCGGGAAGCAATGTGTTCGATGCCGGCTTCCAGGCGCCTGAATGGGGCCGTCGGCTGACGATGAGCTGGTTTCAGGAAGGGGAACGAGCATGGCGGCCATGAAGCCGCGAACGGGCGACGGCCCGCTCGAGGTCACCAAGGAGGGGCGGGGCATCGTCATGCGCGTACCGCTCGAGGGCGGCGGTCGGCTGGTCGTCGAGCTGACGCCGGACGAGGCGGACGCCCTGGGTGACGCCCTGAAGAAGGTCGTCGGCTGACCCGTCGGCACCACCTGCACACTCTGCATGCTCTGCGCTGCCCCGGCCGCCGCGATCCGCGGCCGGGGCAGTGTTGTGCCGGGCGCTCCGGGTGAGCGGCCCTTCCGCCCCGCCCCGCCCTGCCTTCTCTTGCGCCTCTTCCGCGCGTCCTTCCCCGTCCTCTTTCCGTCCGCGCTCCCGCCGTCCGCAGCGCCGTGCGGGCTGCGCCTGCCGAGAGCCGAGCCGTGACCTTCACCGCCGCCGCCCCGCCCGCCTTCGCCGACTGCACCCCCCGCCAGAAGGCCGCCCGGGTCCTCACCGACGTCCTGGCCCCGGCCAACCTCGTGGTCGCCCTGCTGCTGGCCGTCGGCTGGCACAGCACCGGCTCGTGGACGGGGCTCGGCTGGGGTCTGCTCGCCGCCCTGTTCTGCGGGGTGGTGCCGATCGGGATCATCCGGCTCGGCGTGAAGCGGGGCGCCCTGACCGACCAGCACATCCGGGTGCGCCGCCAGCGGGTCGTGCCGATGGCGCTGAGCCTGGTCTCCGTCGCCGCGGCGATGGCCCTGGGCCATGCCCTCGGGGCGCCGCGCGAGGTGTTCGCACTGGTCGTCGCCATGCTCGTCGGATTGGTCTCGTCCCTGCTGGTGACCCTCGGCTGGCAGATATCCCTCCACATGTCGGTGGCGGGCGGGGCCGTCATGATCCTGATACTGGCCTTCGGGGCCCCGCTGCTCCTCGCGGCGCCCGTCGCCGTGGCCGTGGGTTGGTCCCGGCTGGTCCTCAAGGCGCACACGCTCGGCCAGGTCCTGGCCGGCACGGTGCTCGGCACCGCGACCGCGCTCACCTTCGCGCTGCTGCGCTGACGCCGGCGGAGCCTTCGAGGACGCCCCGACGCCCCGCCGTCCCGGCCCGGGGGAGCCGGGTCAGCGTCGGACCGCGCAGAGCAGGCCGTCGCCCACCGGCAGGAGGGCCCCCTCCAGTGCGGGGCTCTCCCGGACGCTGCGCAGCAGTTCCCGGACCCGGAGCACCTCGGTCTCCTGGGCGGAGGAGTCGACCGTACGCCCGTCGCAGAAGACCCCTTCGAAGCACACCAGCCCGCCGGGGCGCAGCAGCCGCAACGATTCGGCGAGGTAGTCGAGGGACTCGGCGGGATCCCCGTCGCAGAACACGAGGTCGTACCCGCCGTCGGCGAGTCGGGGCAGCACGTCCAGCGCGCGGCCGGGGATGAAGCGGGCGCGGTTGCCCGCGAAGCCGGCGGCGCGGAAGGCCTGGCGGGCGAAGGCCTGACGGTCCGCCTCGGGGTCGACGGTGGTCAGTACCCCGTCCGGGCGCATGCCGTGCAGGAGGTGGATGCCGGAGACACCGGTCCCGGTGCCGATCTCGGCGACCGCCTTGGCGTCCGCGCTGGCGGCGAGCAGGCGCAGCGCGGCCCCGGTGCCCGGGGAGACGGAGCGCAGGCCCGCTTCCCTGGCCCGGTCGCGGGCCCACCGCAGAGCGTCGTCCTCGGCGACAAACGCGTCGGCGAACGCCCAGCTCGTCTGCCGGTTGCCGGTAATGACCCTCTCCTGTCCCCGTAGTTGGCGCAACGGTGACTGTATCCGCTGACGTCGGGAACCCGCAGATGGGACCGTGCGTTGGACCTGTCGACGGCGAGGCGCCGACGAGCGAGGCAAAAGGGGCGTACGGGCGGGACGGGACCGGGACGGATGCGGACGGCACCGGGCAGACCGACGTCCGGGCCCCTCCGCACCGCGGGCAAAGATAAGGCAAAAAAGCTTATCCGGAGCTGACGGGAGGGGTGGCTATGGTAGGGGCTCCACTGGACACCACCAGAGCCGATAGGGGAGGTGCGGCTGCGCCTGTGGATCGGCGAGGCGTATTCAGGCGTCTCTTCTGGTCGGCGGGTGAGCCGAAATCCGTGACCGACATTGCTGACCGCATCCACACCGACGACACCGCAACCACCGCGACCTTTGCCGCCGATGCGGGCTCGCAGGCGTGGAACCCTCCCACGTGGGAGGAGATCGTCAGCACGCACAGCGCGCGCGTCTACCGCCTCGCCTACCGCCTGACGGGCAATCAGCACGATGCCGAGGACCTGACGCAGGAGGTCTTCGTCCGCGTCTTCCGCTCGCTGTCCACGTACACGCCGGGCACGTTCGAGGGCTGGCTGCACCGGATCACCACCAACCTCTTCCTCGACATGGTCCGCCGCAAGCAGCGGATCCGCTTCGACGCGCTCGCCGAGGACGCCGCCGAGCGGCTGCCGAGCCGCGAGCCCTCCCCGCAGCAGGTGCTCCACGACACCCACTTCGACGCCGATGTGCAGCAGGCGCTGGACACCCTCGCGCCCGAGTTCCGCGCGGCCGTGGTGCTCTGTGACATCGAGGGCCTGTCGTACGAGGAGATCGCCGCCACGCTCGGCGTGAAGCTGGGCACCGTGCGCAGCCGTATCCACCGGGGCCGTTCGCACCTGCGCAAGGCGCTCCGGCACCGCTCCCCCCAGGCGCGCGCGGAGCAGCGTGCGCTGGCCGGGGTCGCGGTGGGTGTCCCGGGTTCCGGGGGAGAGGGCGGGGCCGAGTGAGCGGAGTCAGCCCGTCTCCCGCCGAGCAGCACCTGGGGGACCGTCTTGCCGCCCTGGTCGACGGGGAGCTGGACCATGACGCGCGCGAGCGTGTCCTGGCGCACCTGGCCACGTGTGCCAAGTGCAAGGCCGAAGCCGACGCGCAGCGCCGTCTGAAGACCCTGTTCGTGGAGAGCGCCCCGCCGCCGCTGTCGGCCGGGCTGCTGGCGCGGCTGCAGGGGCTGCCCGGTGAGGGTCCCGACGGGCCGTCCGGGCCGTCGGGACCGCCCGGGCCGCCCGGCGCCTTCGGGTACACGGCCCCCGTGCCGGCACAGGAGGGCTTCCGGATACACGAGGTGGGCCGGCCGCGGCGCCGCTTCGCGTTCGTGGCGGCCGGGGCGGTGTCCCTGGCGGCGTTCGCGCTGGGCGGGGCGCTGCCGCTGGAGCTGGTCGAGCCGAACGTGCGGGGCGAGGCCCCGGCGTCCAGGCGCTCCGCCGTGCCGGCGGCCCCGATGTCCGGGGCCGGTCCGGGGCCGGGCACCGGCTCGGGTCCCGCCGTGTCCGTGGCCGACGCGGTGGTCCGCGACCGGGAGCCGCGGTCCGGGATCCCCGCCAGCCCGCGTCCCACGGGCCCGCTGCCGCCGGTCCACCCCTCGGCGTCCGCCACCCCGCGCCCGGTCTCGCTGCTCCGCTGACCTCTGCGGGGCCGGGTCTGGCCGGGGGTCGGGGTGGCCGGTAGCCGCCCCGGGCCGGGCACCCGCCTGGTTGAATCTGCGGCAGGCGCGCCGCCCGGCGGTGCCACGGGAAATCGGGGGAGCGCCCATGGCCGACCAGAAGCAGTCCGACCCGGCTCCGTCCTGGTGGAGCCGCCCCGCCGGGCCGCCCCCCGGGCCCGCCACCGACCCCGAGGCCGCGGCCGGGCCGGCGCAGGGCGCGGAGCACGGAGCGGACCACGGAGCGGGCGCGCCACCCGTGCCCGTGCCCGGGGTCGCCCCGGTCGGCCCGGACGCCCCGGAGGCCCCCGTCCCCGCTTCCGCGCCGGGGCCGGCGTACGACCCGTGGAGCGCCACCCCGCTCCAGGTCGCCGACCGGGGGAGACCGGCAGCCGGCGGGCCCGTGGTGCGGCTGCGTCACGTGCTGGCCCTCGGCCTCGGCGTCGCCCTTCTCGCCGGCGGCACCGGTGCCTGGCTCGGGGTACTCGCCGAGCGCCGCAGCAGCACCCGCCTCGAACTCCCGCAGGCCGCCGTCAACGGCAAGGGCCGCGCCCCCGACAGCGTGGCCGGGATCGCCGCCACCGCACTGCCCGGCGTCGTCACCCTGCACGTCCGCGGCGCCTCGGGCGGCGGCACCGGCACCGGCTTCGTACTCGACCCGCAGGGCCACATCCTCACCAACCACCACGTCGTCGCGGGCGCCAAGGACGTCACGGTCACCTTCAGCACCGGCGAGAGCGTCGGCGCCGAGCTGGTGGGCCAGGACAGCGGCTACGACCTGGCGGTGGTCCGGGTCGACGGGGTGCGCGGCCTGCGGCCGCTGACCCTCGGCAACTCCGAGGACGTGCAGGTCGGTGATCCGGTGGTGGCCATCGGCGCCCCCTTCGACCTCTCCAACACCGTCACCGCCGGCATCATCAGCGCCACCGGCCGGCCCATCACCGCGGGCGGCGACAAGGGCGACGGCAGCGACATCAGCTACGTCGACGCCCTCCAGACCGACGCCCCCATCAACCCCGGCAACTCCGGCGGCCCGCTCCTGGACGCCAGGGCCCGCGTGATCGGCATCAACAGCGCCATCCGCGGAGCCGAGAAGGCCGGCGCCGAGCGGCAGAGCGGCAGCATCGGCCTCGGCTTCGCCATCCCCGTCAACCAGGGCAAACGGGTCGCCGAGGAGCTCATCCGCACCGGCCGGGCCACCCACCCGGTGATCGGCGTCACCCTCGACATGGAGTACACCGGCGACGGCGCGCGTGTGGGCAGCCGTGGCGAGGGCGGCAAGCCCGCCGTCACCCCCGACGGGCCCGCGGCCCGCGCCGGGGTCAAGCCGGGCGACGTGATCACGAAGGTGGACGGCCGGCGCGTGCACGGCGGCGACGAGCTGATCATCAAGGTCCGCGCCCACCGGCCGGGCGACCCGCTCAGCCTCACCGTGCTCCGCGACGGCCGCGAGCACACCTTGGCCCTGGTCCTCGGCTCGGCGAACGGATCATGACGATCGGGGGAAAGCACGGCTGATGTAGCACCGATGTAGGGGCCCACCGGCCGAGCCGGGTACCGTTGTCGTGGCCCGACGTGAAGAGAGCCGAGGAGCGGCAAGGTGTTCAACGACATAGGCGCACTCGAGCTGGTCACCATCGTGGTTCTCGGCATCCTCATCTTCGGCCCGGACAAGCTGCCGAAGGTGGTCCAGGACGTCATGGGCTTCGTGCGGAAGATCCGCGCCTTCTCCGACAGCGCCAAGCAGGACATCCGCTCCGAACTGGGCCCGGAGTTCAAGGACTTCGAGTTCGAGGACCTGAACCCGAAGACGTTCATCCGCAAGCAGCTCTCCGAGAACGAGGACCTGCGGGACATCCGCAGCAGCTTCGACCTGCGCAAGGAGCTGAACGAGGTAACCGACGCCGTCAACAGCCGCGAGCCCGAGGCCGCCCCGGACCTGCTGAAGAAGCCCGCCGCCCCGGCCGTGGAGCAGCGGACCTGGTCCGACGCCGACGCCACCTGAGCCTCGTCCTGCCCGGCGATCCGGGGTCCGGTGGCTATCCTCCATGAGTCCGGACCAGGGTGCCCGAGGTGGGGGTCCCCCCAACGACCTGTGGGGGAGGGCCGTTCCGGACCCAACGGAACGAGAGGCCGCATCGATGGAGACGACGAGCAGCAGCCGGGTCGGCACACGGCCCGCAGAAGCACCCGAGCTACCCGACCTACCCGCCGCCGCAGCACCCGCCGAACCCGCCGCAGCACCCGCAGCGCCGGCCGTGCCCGCGGCGCCGGCAGGACCCGCCGCGGCCCCCGCGCCGTCGCAGGAGGCCGCCAGGCCCGCGGCCCGGCGCACGTTCGAGGGCTTCCTGCGGGCCGACTTCCCCTGGTACGGACTGGACGAGGCCTTCACCGGCCCGCGCTGGCTGATGCAGGTCGGCACCGGCGCCGACGGCACCGTCGAGCACGGCTCCACGGGCCACGGCGACGAGCCCTCCGTCCGCGGGGAGATCGTCACCGGCGAGAAGGAGCGCTTCGCGGTGGTCGTCACCGTCGCGAGCAACCCGCTGCGCCGCAGCGGCGACGGCACCGGCGTCCTGGAGGCCACCTCGGTCTCCTCCGCGGCCTGGCTGGCCGGCTCCGGGCTGCTGGCGTACAGCTGGCCCGGCCAGATGGACCACAGCCTGCGCGACGACTGGCTGGAACAGCAGACCGAGGCCGCCTGGGAGCTCGCCGACGACCTGGACGGGCCCGACTGGTCGGTGCTCTCGCTGCCCGTGGACGGGGAGCCGATGCCCTTCCACTACCGGGAGTCCGAGTTCGGCTGGGTGCTGGCCGGTTCCACCGCGGCCGGCGTCCACCTGGGCGCGTACGGGCGGGGCATGAGCGCCTACGGCCTCGGCTTCTCCGTCATCGCCGACCTCGCCGCGTACCAGCAGTAGCCCGCATCGCGTACGCGAAAGGGCACCGCCGGCGGCGGTGCCCTCCACTGACGCGGCCCGCTGGGCCGGGCCGCGCGTCAGAACTTGTTGCGCGGGGTGATGCCCAGCGACATGCCGGCCAGGCCCCGGGAGCGGCCGCCGAGCTTGCCCGCGATGGCGCGCAGTGCCGCGCCGGCCGGGGAGTCCGGGTCGGCCAGGACGACCGGCTTGCCCTCGTCGCCGCCCTCGCGCAGCCGGACGTCGATCGGGATGGAGCCGAGCACCGGGACGGTCGCGCCGACCGTCTTGGTGAGGCCGTCGGCGACCTTCTGGCCGCCGCCCGTGCCGAACACGTCGACCATCTCGTCGCAGTGCGGGCAGGGCAGGCCGGACATGTTCTCGACCACGCCGACGATCTTCTGGTGGGTCTGGACGGCGATCGCGCCGGCCCGCTCGGCGACCTCGGCCGCGGCCTGCTGCGGGGTGGTGACGACGAGGATCTCCGCGTTCGGCACCAGCTGGGCCACGGAGATGGCGATGTCGCCGGTGCCCGGCGGCAGGTCGAGCAGCAGCACGTCCAGGTCGCCCCAGAACACGTCCGCGAGGAACTGCTGGAGGGCGCGGTGCAGCATCGGCCCGCGCCACACGACGGGGGCGTTGCCCGGGGTGAACATGCCGATGGAGATGACCTTCACGCCGTTGGCCGACGGCGGCATGATCATGTTCTCGACCTGGGTGGGCCGGCCGTCCACACCGAGCATGCGCGGCACGCTGTGGCCGTAGATGTCCGCGTCCACGACGCCGACCTTCAGGCCGTCCGCCGCCATCGCCGCGGCCAGGTTCACCGTCACCGAGGACTTGCCGACGCCGCCCTTGCCGGAGGCGACCGCGTAGACGCGGGTCAGCGAGCCGGGCTTGGCGAAGGGGACCTCGCGCTCGGCGGTGCCGCCGCGCAGGGTGGCCGCCAGCTCCTTGCGCTGCGCGTCGCTCATCACGTCCAGCGACACGGCGACCGAGGTGACCCCGGGGACCTTCGCGACGGCCTCGGAGACGTTCTGCGTGATCGTCTCGCGCATGGGGCAGCCCGACACCGTCAGGTAGACCGTGACGGCCACCGCACCGCCGTCGCCGACCTCCACCGATTTGACCATGCCGAGCTCGGTGATCGGCCGGTGGATCTCGGGGTCGTTCACCGTCGCCAGTGCGTCGAGGATCGCATCCTGCTCGGGCACGGCGGCGGAGCTTGTGTCGGTAGCCATGCCCCCGATGGTACGGCTCGGTAGCCTGCCACCGGTAAGGCCGCTAGCGGTCGCCTTCGTCACTCTCCGCCGGGAATAGACGACGCTCGTCCATCTCCTTGATCAGGTCCTGGAACTCCGACCGGATCCAGTCGCGCGTCGCCACCTCGCCCAGGCCCATCCGCAGCGCCGCGATCTCCCGGGTCAGGTATTCCGTGTCGGCGATGGACCGCTCGTTCTGCTTGCGGTCCTGCTCCAGGTTGACGCGGTCGCGGTCGTCCTGCCGGTTCTGCGCGAGCAGGATCAGGGGGGCCGCGTACGAGGCCTGCAGCGACAGCATCAGCGTCAGGAAGATGAACGGGTACTCGTCGAACCGCAGGCCGTCGGGGGCGAACACGTTCCACAGCACCCACATGATGATGACCAGCGTCATCCAGACGATGAACCGGCCCGTGCCGAGGAACCGGGCCACCCGCTCCGACAGCCGCCCGAAGGCCTCCGGGTCGTACTCCGGCAGCAGCGAGCGGCGCGGCGCCCGGGGCTGGTCCAGGCGCACCCGCGAGCGGGTCAGCGCGCTCGACCCCGTCGACTGCCCGGCCCGGGCGCGCTCGGCCCGCTCGGAGGCCCGCTGCTCCGCCCGCTCGGACCCGTCGAGCAGCCCGCTCTCGCGCGCGTGGGCCCGCGCCTGCTCGCGCCGCTCGCGGATCTGCTCCCGGCGCCGCTCGCGGGACTGTTCGCCGTCCCGCCCCCGGTCATTGGCCACCCAGGGCCTCCTCCGCATGGAAGTCCGTCTCCCGCCAGTCGTCCGGGAGCAGGTGGTCCAGCACGTCGTCCACGGTCACCGCGCCCAGCAGCGCGCCGCCCTCGTCGACGACCGGCACGGCCACCATGTTGTACGCGGCCAGGAAGCTGGTCACCGCCGCCAGCGGGGCGTCCGGCCGCAGCGGTGGCAGGTCCGTGTCCACGATCGAGCTGACCAGGGTGAACGGCGGGTCCCGCAGCAGCCGCTGGAAGTGCACCGTGCCCAGGTACTTGCCGGTCGGCGTCTCGTCGGGCGGCCGGCACACGTACACCTGCGCGGCCAACGCCGGCGACAGGTCCGCCTGCCGAACCCGGGCCAGCGCGTCCGCGACCGTCGCGTCCGGCCGCAGCACGATCGGCTCGGTGGTCATCAGACCGCCCGCGGTGTTCTCCTCGTAGGACAGCAGGCGGCGCATGTCGGCCGCGTCGTCCGGCTGCATCAGCGTCAGCAGCCGTTCCTTGTCGTCCTCGGGCAGCTCGGACAGCAGGTCGGCCGCGTCGTCCGGGTCCATCGCCTCCAGGACGTCGGCGGCGCGCTCCTCCTTCAGCTTGCCGAGGATCTCCACCTGCTCGTCCTCGGGCAGCTCCTCCAGGACGTCCGCGAGACGGTCGTCGTCGAGGGCGCTGGCCACCTCGGCGCGCCGCTTCGGGGTCAGGTGGTGCAGGACGTTCGCCACGTCGGCCGGGCGCATCTGCTCGAAGGTGGCGACCAGGTTCTCGGCGCCCTGCCCCTCCTCCTCCAGGGAGAAGCCGGTCACCGCCGACCATTCCACGGTCAGGGTCTCGCCCCGGCGGCGCAGCGCCCCGCCCTTGCCCTTGCGGACGAAGATCTTGTCGATCTCCCAGTCGCGGCGGGCCGGCAGCTGCTGGATGGCCACGTCGAGGACGGTGGCCTCCTCGCCGGTCGCGGTGAGCTTCACCCGGCGGTCGAGCAGTTCGCCGAGGACCAGCCGCTCGGTGGGCCGCTGCTCGAAGCGCCGCATGTTCACCACCCCGGTGGTGATCACCTGCCCGGACTCCACGCCCGTCACCCGGGTCATCGGCAGGAAGATCCGCCGCCGGCTGACCACCTCGACCACCAGGCCCAACAGGCGCGGCGGTCGCCCGCCGACCCGCAGCATCGCGACGAGGTCGCGGACGCGGCCGACCTGGTCGCCGTTGGGATCGAAGACGGGCACACCCGACAGATGCGACACGAAGATCCGCGGGGCGCCTCCAGCCATACCGGCGCCTCCCGTTGCCTCGTGTCCGCCGTCAGTCCTGCCGCCCCTCAGGCTAGCCCGTGGGGCGCGCAGACGTCCTGGTGGGGCCGCCCGCCCGGGGAGACCCCGCGGGCGAGGCGCCCGTCGTACGGGCGGGTACGCTGCCTGCTGCCCGAAGACGTACGACGAGAGGCACCTGCCCGTGACCGCCTACTTCCCCGCCGCGCGCCTGCGCCGGGCCGCGTTGGCCGGTGTCCTGTGCGCGGGCCTCGCCGTCGCCGGCACGGGCTGCGGCGCGGACCCCGACGAGGGCACGAACGGCGTCGGCAAGCTCTCCGCGGGCCAGATCGAGGGCAAGGCGAAGGCCGCGGCCGGCGCCGCCACCTCCGTGCACCTGTCCGGCACCCTGGTCAGCGGCGGAAAAACCTTCACGCTGGACGTGCGCCTGGGCAAGGACGGCGGCTCCGGCGAGGTGAAGTCCAAGGAGGACACCTTCCAGCTGCTGCGCGTCGGCGAGCAGCTCTACCTGAAGGCGAGCGCGGCCTTCTGGGGGACGTCCGAGGCGGCCGGGAAGCTCGGCGACAAGTACGTGAAGGTGCCCGAGAGCGACCCCACCTACAAGCAGTTCCGCGGCTTCACCGACATGCACGTGCTGCTCGACGGCCTGCTCGGCCTCGACGGCAAGCTCGCCAAGGTCGAGGACTACACCAAGGTCGGCACCACCCGCGCGGTCCAGGTGACCGCCGACAAGGGCAAGGGCGGCAAGCTGTCGGTCTCCCTGGAGGGCACCCCGTACCCGCTGCGCATGGAGCGGGCCGGCGGCGCCGGGGCGGTCGACCTCACCGACTGGGGCAAGCCCGTGCCGCTGGAGGCGCCCCCGCAGGACCAGACCCTCGACTACGGCTCCCAGCTGCCCACGACGAAGGACAAGGCGCCGGGCGGGACGTCCTCCCCGGCCCCCGGCGCCAGCAAGGGCACGGGCGCGGGCCAGGGCTCGAACCCGGGGTAGCCGGGGCCGGCTTCAGCGGGCGGACTTGCGCCGCTTGAGCAGCAGCTTCGGCAGCCCGGCCGGAACGGGCCGGCGCGTGACCGCCGGCGAGCCCTGCGGGACCGCGGCCAGCGACCCGTCCGGCAGGTCGGTGCTCACCGCGACGGGCTCCAGGCGCAGCAGCCGGCACTCGCGGGCCCAGCGCGCGGTCATCCGTTCCGAGTCGGGGGCGTTCAGCCGCTTGCCCTTGAGCTCGGCCACGGCGGAATCCCACGGCTCGCTGCCTGGCTCCAGTTCCCGTACGGCAGCCGTCCAGGCCACCAGCCGGCCGCCCTTGTCCTTGCTGCGTACGGTCACCTCGGCGGCCGCCCCGTCCGCGAGGCCCGGCAGCGGCTGCTCCCCGGGCCCGTCGCCCAGCACGTGGGCAGCGCCGTCCACCCAGGCGTGCCACAGGGCCCGGTCGGCCCCGTCGCCGCGGACCCAGATCAGGCCGGACTTCTTGGTGGCCTCCTCGACGAGGGCCAGGTCGAGCGCGCTGAGAGTCATGCGCACAGCGTAGGGGGTCGGGCCGGGCGGAACCGGGGCCGGCCCGAGGGCCCCTACAGCCAGCCGTTGCGGCGCAGTGCGCGGTGGATGGTGAAGCAGGTGCCGACGATGGCCGTCATCACCATCGGGTAGCCGTACTCCCACCGGAGTTCGGGCATGTGGTCGAAGTTCATCCCGTAGACCCCGCAGATCATCGTGGGCACGGCGATGATCGCCGCCCAGGAGGTGATCTTGCGCATGTCCTCGTTCTGGGCGACGGTCGCCTGCGCCAGGTTCGCCTGGAGGATCGAGTTCAGCAGCTCGTCGAAGCCGACGACCTGCTCGTGCACCCGCGCCAGGTGGTCGGCGACGTCGCGGAAGTACTTCTGGATGTCCGGGTCGACCAGCCGCATCGGCCGCTCGCTGAGCAGCTCCATGGGCCGCAGCAGCGGGGCGACGGCCCGCTTGAACTCCAGCACCTCGCGCTTGAGCTGGTAGATGCGGCCCGCGTCGCCGCCGCGCGCACTGCCCTTGGCGGGCGCCGCGAACACGGCGCTCTCCACCTCGTCGATGTCGTCCTGCACGGCCGCCGCGACCGCGATGTACCCGTCGACGACGTGGTCGGCGATGGAGTGCAGGACGGCCGAGGGGCCCTTGGCGAGCAGCTCGGGGTCGTCCTGGAGGCGGTGGCGCAGCCCCCGCAGGGAGCCCTGACCGCCGTGCCGGACCGTGATGACGAAGTCGGTGCCGGTGAAGCACATCACCTCGCCGGTTTCCACGACCTCGCTGGTCGCGGTGAGTTCGGCGTGCTCGACGTAGTGGATGGTCTTGAAGACGGTGAAGAGGGTGTCGTCGTAGCGTTCCAGCTTCGGCCGCTGGTGGGCGTGGACCGCGTCCTCCACGGCGAGCGGGTGGAGGCCGAAGACGGCGGCGATCCCCGCGAACTCCTGTTCGGTGGGCTCGTGCAGTCCGATCCAGGCGAACCCGCCGTCCTCACGGACCCGCCGGATCGCCTCACGCGGCGTCAGGCAGGCCGGTCCGGCGACGCGCCGGCCGTCGCGGTACACGGCGCAGTCGACCACGGCGCTGCTCGCCGAGGGGTCGCGGGTGGCGTCGTAGCCGGGCTGGACGGGGGTGGACCGGCGCAGGGCCGGACGGACGGCGGCACGCAGGTAGGGCAGCATCGACATGGCAGGCTCCTTCGCACGCACGGCGGCGGCCGCACGGGGTGTGGAGGCCCCTTCCGGGCGGCACGGCACCGTAGGCGGGCGGGCATGCCGGAGCGGCCGGAAGGAACAAACAGGACGGGAGGACAACGTTCTGCCGTCGCTCTTCTGCTGATCAGATGATCAAAACGGGCGAAAGGAGCCCGTACGGGACGCGGAAGAGCGGTTGGTACTGCACGATCGACTTCGCTTCATCGCAGTCCCCACCTCCTCCGGCCGGTCCTCCGTGGAGGACTTCCTGTCGCCTGATGCCCGGATGCATTCCCGGCTATCGCTCGGGTATCCCCATGCATGCGGCATCGGCCAGCGGACAACACTATCAGCCGACGGATGGTCAAGACCCGCCCTTTACCCGCCTGATACGAGTTCTATGCTCGCTCCATGGCAGAAATTCTGGCTCTCGTCGAGGCCCGGCTGCGCAGCGCCCTCGGCGAACCCGACGCCCGCGCCGCCGTCACCTTCCTTGGCACCGACCGGATCGAGGTGCTCCGCTTCACCGGAGGCGGACTCGTCCGGTACGCGACCCTCGGCATGTCCGCGAACCCGATGACCGACCCCACCGCGATGGTCACCGACCCGCTGCGCGGCCCCCGCGCCGAGCTGGTGATGACCGTGCGGGAGGGCCGCGCGGCCACCGACGGGCTGTTGCGACCCCTCGCGGTGCTGGCCGCCTCCCCCCAGGTCGAGGGGCTGGTGGTGGCACCCGGCGCCTCCCTAGACGTGGGGGAGCCGCTGTGGGAGGGGGCGCCGTTCACTTCCGTCCTCGTCGCGGAGCCGGGCGGGCTGGTGGAGGACCTCGAACTGGACGAGCCGATGGACCCGGTGCAGTTCCTCCCCCTGCTGCCGATGACGCCCAACGAGGCCGCGTGGAAGCGGGTGCACGGCGCGGCCGCCCTCCAGGAGCGCTGGCTCGCGCAGGGCACGGACCTGCGCGACCCCCTGCGCTCCGGCGTGCCGCTGGACTGAGACATCCGGACGGGTGATCGCGTCTTGACGGCGCGCCGGGCGGGGAGGAGCGTTGCATCTTATGAGGGGCGAACCGAGTTGCCCGAAGTGCGGTGGCCGGGTCAGGGCGCCCGGACTCTTCTCCGACTCCTGGCAGTGCGCGGTGCACGGCGCGGTGCATCCGCTCCAGCCCGTCATCCCGCCCAGCGTCGAGGGCCTCGGCGTGGTGGTGCACCGGGCGCGGGTGCCGGTGTGGATGCCGTGGCCGCTGCCGGTGGGGTGGCTGTTCACCGGGGTGGCCTCGGCCGGTGACGACCGCAGCGGCGGCAGGGCGACCGCCGTGGCCTGCTCGGGTCCCGGACCGCTGGGCGGAATGGGGGAGTTGCTCCTCATCGCCGAGGAACTGGGCGTCGGACTGGGCTCACGGTTCGCCGGGATCGACGGCCCCGACCCGGGGACGTGCCTCGACGTGTCGGCCGCGCCGCACGCCAAGGTCGTCGCGGCGGGCCGCCCCACGCCGCTGTGGCACGTGAAGGGCGCCCCGGACGACCGGGCCGTCTTCGCGGGCGAGGCGCGTGGGCTGTGGCTGTGGGCGATCGCCTGGCCGGAGCAGTCGGGCCTGCTCATGTACGACGAGCTGGTGCTGACCGACCTGCGGGACGCGGGAGCCGAGCTCGAACTCCTGCCCTGCGGCGCCGTGAGCCCGCGCATCCTGGACCCGTAGCGCGCGGGCACCCCGGGGCGCGCACTGCCGGAGGGGGCGGCGGCGCCGCCCGGGCGGCCGGACGTTATCCTGGGGTGTCCCCCCGTACCCGCGACCCCTGGAGCCATGGCCGTGCGCATCGACCTGCACGCCCACTCCACGGCCTCCGACGGGACCGACACCCCCGCCGAGCTGGTCCTGGGTGCGGCCGCCGCCGGGCTCGACGTGGTCGCGCTGACCGACCACGACACGGTGGGGGGATACGCCGAGGCCATCGCCGCGGCCCCGCGCGGGCTCACCGTCGTCACCGGGATGGAGCTCTCCTGCCGCCTCGACGGCATCGGGATGCACCTCCTCGCGTACCTCTTCGATCCCGAGGAGCCCGAGCTCGCGCGCGAGCGGGAGCTCGTCCGCGACGACCGCACCCCCCGCGCCCAGGCCATGATCGGCAAGCTTCGGGCGCTCGGCGTGGACGTCACCTGGGAGCAGGTCTCGCGGATCGCCGGAAGCGGCTCCGTGGGCCGCCCGCACATCGCGACCGCCCTGGTCGAGCTGGGCGTCGTCCCGACCGTGTCGGACGCGTTCACCCGGGACTGGCTCGCCGACGGGGGCCGCGCCTACGCGGAGAAGCACGAGCTCGACCCCTTCGAGGCCGTCCGCCTGGTCAAGGCCGCCGGCGGCGTCACCGTCTTCGCGCACCCGGCCGCCGTCAAGCGCGGCCGCTGCGTCCCCGAGACCGCGATAGCCGACCTCGCGGCCGCCGGTCTGGACGGGATCGAGGTCGACCACATGGACCACGACGCCGACACCCGCGCCAGGCTGCGCGCGCTGGCCGGCGAGCTGGACCTCCTGGTGACCGGCTCCAGCGACTACCACGGCAGCCGCAAGACCTGCCGCCTCGGCGAGTACACGACCGACCCCGAGGTCTACGGCGAGATCACGCGCCGTGCGACCGGGGCCTTCCCCGTGCCGGGCACCGGTGGAGCCGCCGGCGCGTGAGCCCCTTCCCGGCCCGCTGCCGGATGGTGCTCCGTGCTGCCCCACCCCCTTCGTCTTCCCCTCGAAACACCCCACTCTCTGCAAGGCATCACTGTGTTCGACTTCGCCGTCTTCGGATCCCTATTTCTCACGCTTTTCGTGATTATGGACCCGCCGGGGATCACGCCGATCTTCCTGGCCCTGACCTCCGGCCGGCCCGTCAAGGTGCAGCGTCGGATGGCCTGGCAGGCCGTCTGCGTCGCCTTCGGCGTCATCGCCGTCTTCGGCATCTGCGGCCAGCAGATCCTGGACTACCTGCACGTCTCCGTCCCGGCGCTGATGATCGCCGGTGGTCTCCTGCTGCTGCTCATCGCGCTCGACCTGCTCACCGGCAAGACCGACGAGCCCAAGCAGACCAAGGACGTGAACGTCGCCCTCGTGCCGCTGGGCATGCCGCTGCTCGCCGGGCCCGGTGCGATCGTGTCCGTCATCCTGGCCGTCCAGAAGGCCGACGGCGTCGGCGCCCAGGTCTCGGTCTGGTGCGCGATCGTCGCCATGCACGTCGTCCTGTGGCTCACCATGCGCTACTCGCTGGTGATCATCCGGGTCATCAAGGACGGCGGCGTCGTCCTCGTGACGCGCCTCGCGGGCATGATGCTCTCCGCCATCGCCGTCCAGCAGATCATCAACGGCGTGCTGCAGGTCGTCCAGGGCGCCTGAGCGGGCCCGGCACGACCCGGCGCCGCGCCGCGCAGACGAACGCCCCCGCACCGGACGGTGCGGGGGCGTTCGGCGTCGTGCCCCGAAGTGTCAGGAGGACGCACTCTCGGCCGGTCGGATCAGGATGCGCTGGCCGATGGCGGCCGCCTGCTGCACGATCCGGTTGACGGAGGCCGCGTCCACGACGGTGCTGTCCACGGCGGTCCCGTCGACGTCGTCCAGGCGCAGAATCTCGAAGCGCACGGCTTCTCCCTTCGTCAGTGTTCTCCTTGCACCGGTTACCAACGAAGTGTAATGCTCAAAAATTCCCTACGCTAAGGAAATTTTTTCCTTAGCTAACTACTGGGTGTCGGCGGCATCCCAGAACGCGGCCAGTGCATCCGCCGTGACGTGCGGGTTCTCCGCGTTCGGCGAGTGTTCCGCACCCGGCACCACCACGCGACGGGCTCCCAGACGTTGTGTCATGTCGTCCATCAGCGGGACCGGCCAGGCGTAGTCCACTTCCCCGGACAGGACCAGCTTCGGCAGGGCGACCGCCCTCAGCTCCGCCACCCGGTCCGGCTCGGAGACCAGCACCCGCCCCGTGGCGATCAGCTGCTCCGGTACGGTCGCCAGCCACCGGTCCCGCAGGAACTCCGCCAGCTCCGGGGCGTCCGGCACCGCGTCCACCGGGTCGTACGAACGCATGGCCGTCCAGACGCCCGCCATGTCCTCCCGCATCACCTCCAGCGCGGAGACCAGCAGCGCGGTCCGTTCCCGCTGCTCCTCGGCGATCGCGGCCGGCCCGCTGCTCATCAAGGTGAGGGAGGCGAAGGGCGCCGCGTCGCGCAGCACGGCGGCGCGCGCGATCAGCCCGCCGAGCGAGTGCCCGACCAGGTGGACCGGACCCCCGTCGAGGGCGGCCGCCTGCGCCAGCACGTCCTGCGCCAGCTCGTCCAGGGCGTACGCCGACTCCTCGCGCGGCCCCGGGGTCTCGTGCTGGCCGCGCCCGTCGACCGCCACGACCCGGTAGCCGTGGGAGGCCAGCGGCTCCAGGAGGCCGATGAAGTCCTCCTTGCTGCCGGTGAAACCGGGGACCAGCAGGGCCGTCCCGCGCACCGGCTCGCCCGCCTCGTGCACGGCGAACTCGCCGCGGGCGGTCGGGAGGCGGTACGCACGGGCGTCGGACGGCAGGGTAAGGCGCGGCGGCTTGCTCATGGCCTGAGGTTACCGGTCCGTAGCCACCTGCCCCAGCCCGGGGAACGCCCCCGAACGCCGCGGGCCCCGGCCCCCCTGGGAGGGGGACCGGGGCC